>JAJDEX010000464.1 GCA_029259575.1 Planctomycetota bacterium
CGGTGGAAGACCTTGCGACCTTCCAGGTACTCGCGGGAGGCGAGACGCGCGCCGTGTTGGACCGGTTCGGTGCAATCCAGGACCAGCAGGGCGGCGTCGAGCTTCACGTCGAAGTCGATCAACGTCGCCGTCTCCTGGCGCACTTCGCCGTCACCCATGTGGATCTCCACCGGGATCGGCGGGTTGGCGTCCAGGCTGTCGGCGCGGATGTCGCGCACGACGTGCCACGAGGTCAACATCAAGGTCTGATGACCCTCGCCGTCCTCGTTCGGAGTCGATTCCATCAACACGCCGCTGCCGACGGTCGAGGTGCCGGCCAGTTGGACCGTCGGAGCCACGATGGCTTCCCAACGCTCTTGCGCGTCGTCCGCGGTGATCTCGCGCGCCAGCACGTCGAGGTCGCTCAGCGCGGACTCGGCGCGGTCACTGACGGCGGCCACCGTGTAGGCCACGTCCGACCAGCGGCGCTCGCCGACCTTGCGCAGTTCGGCCAACGCTTCGGTGGTCTCGACGCGCATCGATTCGAGCACTTGGGCCTGCGCCTCGTTCGAGGTCACGTCCTCGAGCGTCAGGTAGGCCGCCGAGAGGCTCGTCTCGAGCTCGACCACGCGGGCTTCGAACGCCTGGTTGGCCGTGTTCGCCGTGTCGCGGGTCTCCCCCAGCTCGGTCAGGAGCGCCGCGATCTCGGATCGTAGGCCCTCCATCTCCAGGTCGCGGGCCTGTTCCCTCTCGGGGAGGGTGGACGTGTACTGGTCGAATTGACCGAGGCGCTTGTCGATGTCCTGCACGCGCGTGACGCCCATGATGGCGAACGCGACGAGGGCGGCTCCGACGAAGAGGAGGCGATTCATACGGGGACTCTGGTGGGAAAAGGGGATACCGAGCGACTTTGCAAGTTCGTCTCGGACCCCATACCTATCGGCCACGCCCGCCGGCGTTCCGAACCTCGAAGGGGAGTTCTCCACCGCATCTCCCTATCCGGTGGAGAGTCACAAGCCCTTGCAGATTCAAGACTTGAGTGCCCTTGGACACCACTTTCCCCACCTGTCCACGAGTTCCCCAGGAGAGCTTGTGGAAACCCCGTTCCGGGCAGCGCTCACCGAATCGGGGGTCTGGGCACCCCCGGGTCTCACGATGAGGCGCGTGGTGACCCGTCCTCTTCGCGCTCGGATCGGTGGGTCTGATCGGTCGTCGCTCGGCCCCTGGGCCAGGCCGCGCGGCCGCGAGGTCGACTCACTCGCCCGCCACGACTCGTGCCGAGTGGATCCGATCACCCACCTCGATCTCGTCGAGCACGTCGAAGCCCTGGAGCAGCGCGCCGAACACGACGTAGCGGCCGTCGAGGTGCGGCGTCGGGCGGTGCGTCACGAAGATCTGGCTGCCGTTCGAATCGGGGTTCTGGTAGCGGGGCATGCCCAGGACGCCGCGTGCATAGGGGCGTGGATTGAACTCGGCGGGCAGCGCCTCCGCTTCCCCGAGCCACGTGCCTCCGCCATTGCCGTCACCGCGCGGGCAACCGCCCTGAATGACGAAGTTCGGCACGACGCGATGGAAGTCGAGCCCGTTGTAGTGGCCGCGGCCGACGAGCTCGAGGAACGACAGGACATGCAGCGGCGCGTCCTCGGGGTACAGCTCGAACGTCAGCGTGCCTTTGGACGTGTAGACCTCCACGATCGGGCGACCGGAGGGCAGGACTTCGGGGCCCCCTCCCTTCGACGCGACGGTCGGTTCGGGATGCACTTCATCGTGTTGCATCAGCTCGCCCCAACAGACCCATTGGATCCACTCGTTAGGGTGCTTCAGGCCGGCGCGCACGATCGCGAGGGCTTCGGGCGTGCCGATCGCGCCGAGGGCTTGCAGGACGTTGAACTCGAGCTCGACGCCGATGTCCTCGTTCGAACGACCCAGGCAGGACGCGAGCGCACCGACGTCGTCCGCGGTGAAGTGCGGCCCAAGCTCCATGACGAGCCCGAGCTTCAAGCCGATGTCGTCCTGAGCGACGAGGTGCTCGATCAGCATCGCGCGGATCAGGTCGTCGGGTTCCTCACTGATCTTGGAGGCAAGCACCATGTACGCAGCCCCGGCAGCGCGTGGATGAGGGTCCGCGGCCAATCTCACCAGGATCGGCATTGCGGCTGCTCCGTCGAGATGGCTCGCAGCTCGGGCCGCACCTGCTCGCATCGTCGGGCTCGTCGAGCTCATCGCTTCGCGAATGCCGTCCTCGACCTCGTCACCGTAGAGGGACGCGAATGCGACGAGCGCCTCGACGCGCACGGTCATCGACGGATCCATGTTCGCGCCGAGGATCTCAGTCGCGCAGACAGAGCGGTCACCGTTCTTGGATCCGATCGTCGCAAGGGCTTTCACGCTGGCCGCGCGAACATGAGCCGAAGAGTGATCGCGTCGCAATCCTGCCAGTGCCGGCACCGATGCCGGGTCTCCATGCAATTCAAGTGCCCCAACCAATTCGTAGACCACACGCCAATCAGAATCACTGAGCGCAGACTCGAGGAGAATCCTGTATTCCCCGGGCATGGGTGCAAAGTGGTCCAGCACCAGGTCCGGCTTTTCGGCAACATCTGAGTCGTAGGGTGCGATCGTCCGACGTACGCCTGCAGCAGCAAACACGCGGGCCGTCGATGGGCTGCCCTCGAACAAGACGTGAGAGAGGTAGTACAGTTCGCCTCCAGGAGTTCGATCGCGAAGTCGGAGCCTCTGGGCCGCAAACAGTGAGCTCCAGAGTGCTTGATCACTCCAAGCTGAATCGAGTTCGTTATCGAATTCGAACGGCCACCCAGGAGGCCTGAGACCCAAGCACTCGCACACGGCATCCCGTTCCTCGTCAGCTAGCAGGGACGCGTCCAGGCGGTGAAACGCACGAAGAGTTGTCATGGCGACCTGCGAGCTAGAATCGCCAGCTGTGAGGCGTGCAACGAGCTCTCGTGTGCTCACGCCAAGCCGACTGAGCGCATCGATGGCATGGGAGCGGACGGAGCCGTTCACGTCTTCCGCCGCGTTGCCTAGGGCTTTCTTCCAGGTTTGGACCTGCAAGTCCGAGTCGTCCTCCGTCTCACCCTCCTTCAAGCGCAGTCCCAACCGCTCCAGCCGCACCCAACCCAGCGACCCGATCGTGAACGCAGCGCGCGCGCGAACATCCGCTTCGGAATGCTCCAACAACTCGACCAAGCGCCCATCCGGGTCCACACCCTGCAATCGGATCCGCTCGACCTCGGCCCACCCCTCCGGATCCGCATGCACGGCGATCGGCGACGTCTGTGGCAGCGCGTCGAACACTGCCAACCCGTTCTCCGGCGTGAGGTCCGGGCTCCAGGTGGACACGCAACCGGCCGGGATCACGGACAGAGCAGCGAGAAGCGCCGCAGAGGGGAACAGGTGGGGGATTCTCATGACGTCAGAAGCAACCGCAACGGGGGCCCAAAGGAGTGGCCGCGCAGGCTATCATGGGGGTTGCACAAGGCCCCGGTGAACACGTTCGTGTCGCCACCGGAGCGCTCGCCGACCCGTCCTCCGACGGGACCGGAACGGCCCAGGAGGGCCACCACGACATGCCGATCAGTCCCATCCCCGAAGTCCTCGAGGACCTCCGCGCAGGCAAGATGATCATCCTCGTCGACGACCCCGGTCGCGAGAACGAGGGCGACCTGACGATGCTCGCCGAGCACGTCACCCCCGAAGCGATCAACTTCATGGCCAAGGAAGGCCGCGGGTTGATCTGCATGCCGATGTCCGAGGACAAGTGCGATCGCCTGGGTCTCGAGGCGCAGGCGCGCAACAACACGAACAGCCACCGCACCGCCTTCACGATCTCGATCGAGGCGGCGGAAGGCGTCACGACCGGGATCAGCGCCGCGGACCGCGCGCACACGATCAAGGTCGCGGCGGACCCGAGCTCGACCGCCGAGGACCTGCATCGACCCGGGCACGTCTTCCCCCTGCGCGCGCGGGACGGTGGCACGCTCGTCCGCGGTGGTCAGACCGAGGGCACGATCGACCTGGCGCGCATGTGCGACGCCGTGCCCGCCGGCGTGATCTGCGAGATCATGAACGACGACGGGACGATGGCGCGCATGCCGGACCTCGAGGTCTTCGCCGAGAAGCACGACCTGAAGATCTGCACGATCGCCGACATCATCGCCTGGCGTCGCCAGAACGAGCGCCTGATCGAGCCCGTCGAACTCGGCGTTCCGATGCCGACCGCCTTCGGCGAGTTCACCGCGCACCTGTTCCGCAGCAAGCTCGACAGCAAGGAGCACGTCGCCCTGACCCGCGGGCTCAAGGGCCCCGGCCTCGACGGCCCCTTCGAGGCCACCGCCGACCCGGTCTTCGTGCGCGTCCACTCGGAATGCCTGACCGGCGACGTGTTCCATTCCGAGCGCTGCGACTGCGGCTCCCAGCGAGACAAGGCCCTCGAGATCCTGGGCCAGCAGGAGAAGGGCGTGCTGGTCTACCTGCGCCAGGAGGGCCGTGGGATCGGCCTCGCCAATAAGCTGAAGGCCTATCGCCTCCAGGACGAGGGTCTGGACACGGTCGAGGCCAACCAGGCCCTGGGCTTCCCCGCGGACCTGCGCGAGTACGGCATCGGGGCCCAGATCCTCCATTACCTGGGCGTGCGTCAGATGCGGCTGCTCACGAACAACCCCAAGAAGATCCATGGTCTGGGGGGCTACGGCCTCGAGATCGTGGATCAACTCCCCCTGGAGATCAGTCCTAACTCCAACAATGCCAAGTACTTGCGTACCAAGGCGGAGAAGCTGGGACACACCCTCGGGAACACGGCGGACCCGGCCGATCGAGGGGAATAGGTCCCCGCCCTGGGCGTCCTACGGGTCACGATGGCCCTGCGATTGATGGAAGACGTCCGGAACCAAGACGAAGGATTGGTCGCCCGCACCCTGGAAGGGGACGCGGGCGCATTCCAGGTGCTCGTCGAGCGCTATCAGTCCCGATTGTTCGGGCTGGTGCGCCACTACACCCGGAACCCGGTCGAGGTCGAGGACATCGTCCAGGACGCGCTGCTCAAGGCCTACAGCCGCCTCGAGTCGTTCCAGCGCCAGTCCAGCTTCTACACCTGGCTGTACCGGATCACCCTCAACACGGTGCTCGACTTCCTGAAGCGCTCGGGCCGCAGCCCGGTCCAGGCCGTCGAGGATCCCGAACTCGTGGACGCCGCTCCCGGCGACCCGGCTTCCGCGCGCAACGTCGCCCGCCCCGAGGCGCGCCTCGAACGCCAGGAGATCGCCGAGGCCACGCACGCCGTGCTCGCCGAGCTGCCGGAGATCTTCCGGACCGTGCTCGTGATGCGCGAGTTCGAAGACCACGCCTACCAGGACATCGCGGACCTCCTGGGCATCTCGATCGGTACGGTCGAGTCGCGCCTGTTCCGCGCCCGCGCTCGCTTCAAGGAGAAGCTGATTCAGCGCTACCCCGAGATTGCCCAAGGGATCTGAACCTAGGACCCCTTTGGGAACCCAATGGTGACCATCATGGAATGCCAAGACGCACGACTGCTCATCCTTCCTTACCTGGACCTGGAACTGACCGAGGCCCAGGCGGCCCCGCTGCGCCAGCACTTGATCGAGTGTCGTAGCTGCCGATCCGAGGCCCAGGCCGACAAGGCGCTGGACGCCTGGTTCGTCCCGACCGCCGAGATCCAGGTGCCCGCGGACTTCGCGGCCCGCGTGGCGCGTCGCGCCGTCGCCGGGGACACCGGCGGACGGTTCGAGACGGCTGGGCGTGGATCCGCGAACGAGGTCGTCGAAGGCGGCGGGCGCATCCTGCCCTTCGTCCTGAACCTGACCGCAGCCGCCGCCCTGGTCCTGTTCCTCGTGTCCCTGGCTGTGAAGTTCCAGGGCAACCCGTCCGGCGAAGCCCTCCAGGCCGACAGTTCGAACCTGAGCGAGATGCTCGACGAACTCGACCAGCTCAACCGTGACCAGGCAGCGGACCCGACCGAAGGCGTCGTGCTGCCCAAGGCCGACCACGACCGGGGAACCGATCGGTGAGCTCGACCCGAATCTGGATCCTGGTTCTGACCGGGGTGGCCTTCCTGGCCGGAACCGCATCGGGCGTCCTCCTGGAGAGAACCCAGGATCCGGCGCCCGAGATTCCGTTCCAGGACTACCGTGACCGCATCGTGGCGCGCTACGAGCTGGAGCCGATCCGGGCCCGGGCGCTGGATCTCCTGCTCGTGGACTACCAGCGCAAGCTCGAGGAGGTCGAGGCGCGTTACCAGCCCACCTACCAGGCGGCCATGGAAGCGGATCTGACCGCCCTTGGGATCCAGTACGAGGTCCTGCTCCGTGATAAAGTCCTCCACGCTGCTGCCCGCGAGCAGTACGCCAAGGACGCGCTCGGAACCCCGCCGGCTTCGTCCACCAGCAGATCGAGCGACTAGCTCCCCGAACAACCAACCGGGTCACCGACCCCATCCGTCTCCGCGCGCCTCCCGCGCGGCGTCCCCCACATTCTGGCGCTCCTCCGAGTGCTTCGAGACTCCAGGCTCCAGGGCCCAACCCCAACCCACCTCAGGAACGCACCATGGCACGTAGCTGCGGCCTGCGCATCGGCCCCAGGCGCTTCGAGTTCGTCATCCTTGATGGCAGCCCCAAGAAGCACCGCATCATTGGCTATCACGCCGGCGACTTCGACGCCGACTCCGATGGTCAGATCAGCGGCGGCGAGATCCACTCGGCCGCCAAGACCCTGGGTCAAGCTCTCCAGGCCCACGCGATCCCCGCCGACAACGTCGGACTCGTGATCGACAGCGCGCAAGCGGCCTTCCGCCGCATGACCCTGCCGTTCACCGATCGCGCGAAGATCGAACAAGTCATCAAGTTCGAGGTCGAGAGTCAGTTGCCCCAGTGGAACATCGACGACGTCATCGTCGACTTCCACGTGCTGACCGAGAACGAGGACAGCTGCGAGGTTCTCGTCACCGCCGTGCCCAAGGAGGGCATGCAGGGGACGATCGAACTGGCCGAGAAGGCCGGCGTCGAACCGCTCGAGGCCGAGATCGAAGCCACCGCGATGATCAACGCGGCGATGGGTGCCGACATCTGTCACCTGGACGACGCGCAAGTGCTGGTCCACATCGGCGAGCGCTCGACCAGCGTCGCCGTCATCGACGCTGGGGAACTGCGCGAGATGCGCGTCATCCACATCGGCGCCTTGACCCACGAAGTGGCGGGTGCGCCGGCGCCCGCCGATGCCGAGGTCGGCGTGGATGGGGACGAGGTCGCTGCAGAGGCTTCCACGCCGGCGGTGAAAGACCCCGTCGAGACGGCCCGTCGCACCGAACAGGCCATCAAGCGCATCCGTCGCGAGCTCGGCCGCACCATGTCGGCCGTCCGCACGATCCACCCGATCGATGCCGTCTACGTCTGCGGCATGGAGCTGCCTGGCCTCGTCGGGGAGACGATCCTGGACACGCCGGTCTACCTGCTCGACTGCTTCGACGAGGACGGCGGCCAGCCCGCCGACGGCTACGGCCAGCTCGTCGTCGCGTACGGCTCCGCGCTGCGCCAGCTCGGCGGCGGCGTGCTCTCGCCATCCCTGCGCCGCGAGGAGCTGCGCTACAGCGGCACCTGGGAACGCGTCGAGTACCCGCTCTGCGTGGCGGCGATGCTGCTCTTCTTCGTGTTGTTCTTCTCCTGGTTCATCCTGGGGAACGAGCAGAAGCACCTGAACGAGAACGTCGCGTGGTGGACCAAGAGCCTGAACAAGCACCTCATCGGCGACGTGACGCCCGGCTTCCTCTATCCGAAGTCCGAGGACACGAAGTTCGTCGAGGAGTTCAAGGCCAAGTACGAGAACGGCGACTACCAGCTCTCCGACGACTTGATGGCCAACCTGAAGGGCTTGGAGAGTCAACTCGGCGACGCCGTGATCGCGCTCAGCGATCAAGCCGGCAACAGCGGCCAGTCGATGCCGCAGTCGGTCTTCCAGGCGGCCAACCTCGTGTTGGGTCTGATCGAGAGCCACAAGGACGACTGGCGCGTCTCGATTCGTCGGATCGGCGGCACGTACCAGCACTCGCGCCAGCAGAACAAGCCTTCGACGGTCAAGATCACGCTCGACGCGGTCTTCCTGGACAAGGGCGTCATCGCTGCGACGAACGACTACGAGGACTTCAACCGCGAACTGGCGGACATGCCGTGGGTCGTGGAGATCCAGACCAAGAACAGTGAAGAGCTGAGCGACGGCTCCGGCATCTCGGTCGTCGGCATCCCGATCACGATCAACCTCGACCTCATCAACTCCTGATCCCATGAGCTTCTTCCAAGGATTCAACACGGTTCGGGTTCTGATCCTGCTCTTCCTGATCGGTTCGATCCCGATGGGCATGCAGGTCTGGAAACGCGAGCAGGGCATTCGAACCCTCGCGGCCCAGGTCGGACATCACCGCAACTTCGAAGCCCGGAGCGTTCAGGGCAGCGAACTCGTTGCGCGAGTCGACTCGATCATCACGCTGGCCAAGGAGCACTCCGAGCTGCAGAAGTCGCTCAAAGGGGAAGGCATCCGCGGCAACGACAGCCCGATGGTCTACGTCCGGACGATCGCCAAGGACAGCAAGATCAACCTGGGGCGCGTCGAGATCAACGCGTCCGAGAAGGACTACGGTGGCTTCATCGACAAGATCTTCTCGATCACGCCGCAGGACTCGAAGACGACGTTCACGCGCCAGGCGATCTCGAACTTCATGTACAAGCTCGAGTCGGACAGCCGTCGCGTGCGCGTCACCAAGTTCAACATCGATGCGACCGACGAGAACGGTCGCCGGCCGAAGATCGACGTCCTGCCGTCCGACCTGTGGTCGTTCGACTGCGAGATCAGCATTCGCGAGCAGAAGGCTGCACGCGGCCGTTGATCCAGCTCGAATCCATCGAACGCGGGCCCGGACCTCCTCGAGGAGATCCGGGCCCGCATTGCATTGCGAAGGTGACCTGCGTTGCGAGTCTGCGTTGCGCTGCGAGGATCCCGACTTGAGGCTCCCGCGCTCCCAGTCGACGGCGCCATGAGAGTCGTTGCTGTTCGGACGTTCCCGACTCGTAGAACGCCGCCCGCGTCAGGAGGAACCCACGTGACGGAAGTTCCCCGGGGGATGCCCGATCAGCGCGCGTGGCGCGCGTGATGTTCCTGGAGGCTCGTGACCGTCTGCGGGCCGTGGTGCAGCGCCGTGAGCGCGCTGACGATCGCGCGGATGCCGGCCAGCGTCGTGACGCACGGCACACCGGCCGAGATCGCCGTCGAGCGGATGTACGAGTCGTCGAAACGCTGCTGCTTGCCGTACGGCGTGTTGAACACCAGGTCGATCTGGCGGTTCTTGATCGCGTCGACGATGTGCGGGCGACCCTCGTGGACCTTGTTGATGTGCTCGCAGGCGATGCCGTTGGCACGCAGTGCCTTCCAGGAACCCTCGGTGGCGACGATGCTGTAGCCGAGGGCGATCAGGTTGCGGGCCTCGGCGACGATCGCGCGCTTGTCGGCGTGCTTGACCGTCATCAGGACCGTGCCAGCCCGCGGCAGCTTCATGCCGGCGCCCTGATAGGCCTTCAGCAACGCCGCCCCCAGGTCGCGGTCGATGCCCATGACCTCGCCCGTCGAACGCATCTCGGGGCTGAGCAACATGTCCGTTCCGGGGAACTTGTTGAACGGGAAGACCGGCGCCTTGACGCTGAAGTAGGGCGGGATGATCTCTTCGGTGAAACCCAGGGACTCGAGCGAGTGCCCGATCATCACCTTGGCCGCCAGCTTGGCCAGCGGGACGCCGATCGCCTTGGAGACGAACGGGACGGTGCGCGACGCGCGCGGGTTGACCTCGATGATGTAGATCAGGTCTCCCTTCACGGCGTACTGCACGTTCATCAGGCCGATCACGCCGAGCTCGAGCGCCATGCGGCGGGTCGCGTCGGCGATCTCCTCGAGCACCTCGGAGGGCAACGTCGGCGGCGGCAGGACACACGTCGAGTCACCGGAGTGGATGCCGGCCTCTTCGATGTGCTCCATGATCCCGCCGATGACGACGCGCTTGCCGTCGCAGATCGCGTCGACGTCGACCTCGATCGCCTCCTCGAGGAACTTGTCCACGAGCACCGGTTTGTCGGGGGACGCCTGGACGGCGTTCTGCATGTAGCGGTCGAGCGACTCGTCGTCGTAGACGATCTCCATCGCGCGGCCACCCAGGACGTAGCTGGGTCGAACGAGCACGGGGTAGCCGATCTCGCGCGCGGCGGCGAAGGCCTCGCTGCCGTTGGTAGCGATGCCGCACGGGGGCTGGCGCAGGCCCAGCTTCTCGAGCATCGCGCCGAAGCGTTCGCGGTCCTCGGCGCGGTCGATGGCCTCGACCGGCGTGCCGATCAAGGGCGCACCGGCCTTCTCGAGGCCCTCGGCGAGGTTCAGCGGCGTCTGTCCACCGAACTGCACGATGATGCCCTTGGGTTGGATCGCCTCGACGATGTGCATCACGTCCTCGTGCGTCAGCGGCTCGAAGAACAGGTCGTCGGAGGTGTCGTAGTCGGTCGACACGGTCTCGGGGTTCGAGTTGACCATGACCGACTCGCAGCCGACCTCGCGCGCAGCGAAGGCAGCGTGGACGCAGCAGTAGTCGAACTCGATGCCCTGGCCGATGCGGTTCGGTCCGCCGCCCAGGATCATGATGCGATCCTTGGTGGACTGGCGCACTTCGGTCTCGTCCTCCCAGGACGAGTAGTAGTAGGGCGTCGCGGCTTCGAACTCGGCCGCGCACGTGTCGACCAGCTTGTAGCCCGGCTCGATGCCGTTCTCGCGACGGAACTCGCGGACGTCCGCGGGCGAGGCGCCGGTCGCCAGCGCGATCTGCGTGTCGACGTAGCCCATGCGCTTGGCGCGCCGCACCAGGTCGACGGTCAGCAACGCGCCGGCGAGCTCTTGCTCGAACTCGACCAGTTGGCGGATGTTCTCGAGGAACCAGCGGTCGATCTTGGTCGCCTCGAAGATCTCGTCGGTGCTCCAGCCGGCGCGGTAGGCGTCGCGCAGGCACAGCAAGCGATCGCAGTTGGGCGTGCGCAGCATCGCGGCCAGGTCCGAGCGACCGGCGCCGTCGATCGACGCCAGAGGCTCGCGCGGATTGAGCCCCATGCCCGGATTACCCGTTTCGAGGCCGCGAACGGCCTTCTGGAGCGCTTCCTTGAACGTCCGGCCGATGGCCATCGTCTCGCCGACGCTCTTCATCTGGGTCGTCAGCGTGGCATCCGCACCGGGGAACTTCTCGAACGCGAAGCGCGGGATCTTGACCACGCAGTAGTCGATCGACGGCTCGAAGCAGGCCGGCGTTTCGCGCGTGATGTCGTTCTGGATCTCGTCGAGCGTGTAGCCGACCGCGAGCTTGGCCGCGAACTTGGCGATCGGGAAGCCGGTGGCCTTGGATGCGAGCGCGGACGAGCGCGACACGCGCGGGTTCATCTCGATGACGATGACGCGGCCGGTCTTGGGGTCGATCGCGAACTGGCAGTTCGAGCCACCGGTCTCGACGCCGATCTCGCGCATGATCGCGATCGAGGCGTTGCGCAGGTTCTGGTACTCACGATCGGTGAGGGTCTGGGTCGGCGCGACCGTGATCGAGTCGCCCGTGTGGACGCCCATCGGATCGAGGTTCTCGATGGCGCAGACGATGACGACGTTGTCGTTCTTGTCGCGCATGACCTCCATCTCGAATTCCTTCCAGCCGACGAGGGATTCCTCGACCAGCACCTCGGTGTTCATCGAGAGGCTGAGGCCGCGCGTGACGATCTCTTCGAACTCCTCGACGTTGTAAGCGATGCCGCCGCCCGCGCCACCCATCGTGAAACCGGGCCGAATCACGCAGGGGAGGCCGATCTGGGCCAGTACGCGCTGGGCGTCCTCCATCGAGTGGGCCACGCCGCTGCGCGCCACGGCGAGGCCGGCGTTGGCCATCGCAGCCCGGAACAGGTCGCGATCCTCGGCCTTGCGGATGACGTCGGCCTTCGCGCCGATCATCTCGATCCCCAGTCGGTCGAACGTGCCGCGGTCGTACAGCGCGAGGGCCGTGTTCAGTCCGGTCTGCCCACCGAGCGTCGGCAGGATCGCGTCGGGGCGTTCCTTCTCGAGGATGCGCTCGACCGTGTCGGGCGTGATCGGCTCGATGTACGTGACGTCCGCCGTTTCCGGGTCCGTCATGATCGTCGCCGGGTTCGAGTTCACCAGGATGACGCGATACCCCTCCTCACGCAGGGCCTTGCAGGCCTGGGTGCCGGAATAGTCGAACTCGCAAGCCTGCCCAATGATGATGGGCCCACTTCCGATGATCAGGATGGACTCGAGGTCGTCGCGACGCGGCATGTCGAGTGTGCGTGGGGGGGCTGGTTGTCGGCTGTCTACACGAGAACCGTCACCTGGGCGGTGGCGGTTCGGCGGAGAGCGGGGGACCGACCTGGAAGGCGTCCGGTGGGGCGCCAAGAGAGGAGAACGGGCGGCCTAGGCGTGTACGGAGCCTTGGCCTCGAACACCCAAACCGAGGGAGTATCCCAAACAGGAGGCCGCCTGTCAGCCGTTGATTGGGAGTCCGTCCGAATCCCCTAATCCGAGTCACGGTCCGGAGCGGGGTCCTCGGCCGCGACCAACCCGACCCCGGCGATCAGGCGCAGCTTTCCGGGCAGCGGAGGATCCCCCTCGCCGTCCAGGATGGCGCGCCCCCCCGGCTCGTTCGGAGGGATGTCCGATCCTGGATCCCGCAGGCTCACCCCAGCCTCGGCCCAGCGGTACTGAACCAGGTAGCGATGGGCCCAATCAGCGGTCCAGAGGCCGTCTCCCCACTGGAGTTCCCGCTGGGCGGTCTCGCGCCAGAGTTGGTCCGGATCGGGTGACCGCCAGCGCGTCGCGGCGCTGAGGCCGAGCTGCAATCCGACCATCAGGGCCCCCGTTCGCACCAGGAGGTGGGGTCGGTTCGTGCGGACCCGCAGGTCGGCCAGGCCCAGGACACCCAGAGGGACCAAGAATCCGATGCTCGGGCCCACCCGCGGGTCACCGCCGAGAATGGGGACCAGCGCGGCCACGCACCACGGAACGACCCACCAGGGGGGCGGCGTCTCCTCGGGGCTGCGCCGACCGACCAAGAGGGCGGCCAATCCGAGACTCAGCGCACCCAGGCCGATCCCGGACTTCACGATCCAGGACATCAGATGCCCCATGGACGGGTCGGCGCCGGCCAGCAGGTCTCGCCCGACCTGGTTCCAGCCGTCCGAACCGACCAGCGCCGAGACGCCGACGACCAGGACGAGGGTCAGGATCGTCGGGGGCAGGGCCCAGGGCAGTCCGCGCGAGCGACCTTGTTCTGCCAAGGCCAGTGCCGCAGCGGGCGCGAGCAGCAGGTTCTCGATGCGCAGCAGGATCGCAGCGAAGAGCACCAACGTGACCCGCCATTGGTAGCCGTACGGCGTGCGCTGCTTCGTGCGGAAGAGCGTGCGGGCCAGCAACGTCGCGCCCAGCATGCCCGGGGCGTGTTCGATCGGCAGGGTGCCACCGGTGAACGCGGTCGGGGCGAGGACGCCGACGATGGCCAAGAGCAGGCACTCGTGTCTGGGGAACCCGATCGTCAGGAGCATCGAGCGCAGGGCGGGGAGCAGCAGCATCCAGCTGAGCGCTGCCAGGAGGAACGCGGCGGCCTCGATGTGCGTGCCCGTGACCCACGCCACCATCCGGACGAGCAAGGGCAGTCCCGAGAAGGATCCCACGCCATCCGTGGCGGCGCGCACGAGGTGCATCGAGCCGACCAGGCGCTCGTCGGGCAGGCCGAGGGCCAGGATGCCCAGGCCGGCCGCAAGCACCCAGGTGATGATCGATTCGCGCCGGTCGCGGTTGCCCTGGGCCGCGCTGACCGCCGCCGCGATCTCCTGGCGCGGGAACAGCTCGCCCGTGTCGCGTTCGATCGCCTTCGGATCCGCGTGATCCTCGTGATGGTGTTCGTGGCCAGCCATGTTCCGTGCGGGGAAGGCTGCCGTCACCGGTCAGCGCAGCAGATGTTCGAGCAGTTCGCCGTCCAACTTCACCGACAGGTCGAAGCGACCGACGGCCTTGGGCAGGACGAACCGCGGCTCGCCGAAGCGACCCTTCTTGTCGTGCTCGAACGCGCGCATGAGGACGGACGGGGCCAGGGGCCTCATCGGCGATCGCAGCTCCAGGATCGTACGCGGCAGGCCCAGTCGTCCGAAGAGTCTGTTGACGCGTTTGGGCAGGTCCGCGTCCTCGAGCAGGTCGATCTCCTGGGCCGCCTCGAGCGCCAGGCCGATTCCACACGCCACGGCCACACCATGGGCGATGCCGGTGTAGCCCGCCGCGAACTCGATCGCGTGCGCGAACGTGTGCCCCAGGTTCAGGACGCGTCGCGGGCCCTCTTCGAAGGGGTCCTCCGTCACGACGGCGCCTTTGGCCTCCACGCAACGGCGGACGAGATCCGCGACGACGTCCAGGTCGCGTTCCAGGATGGCGTCGACGTTCTGTTCGACGAACGCCAGCTGCGCCTCGCCCGCGATCAACGCGGTCTTCACGACCTCGCCCAGCCCTGCACGCCAATCCAAGGGCGACACGGTGCGCAGGATCGACGTGTCCGCGAAGATGGCGGTCGGCGCGTGGAACGTGCCGGCCAGGTTCTTGCCGGCCGGCAGATTGATCGCCGTCTTGCCGCCGATCGACGCGTCGACCTGGGCCAGCAAGCTGGTCGCGATGTGCACAACGCGTAGTCCGCGCTTGAACAGGGACGCGGTCAAGCCGGCCAGGTCGCTGGTCGCGCCGCCACCCAGTGAGACGATGACGGACGAGCGCGACAGCCCTTCGTCTGCACACGCTGCAAGAGCGAGTTCCAGTTGCCGGAGCGACTTGGCGACCTCGCCCGACGGCAGGACGTGGACCGGAACACCGACGAATCCGCGCAAACGAGCGCCGTGGTGCTCCAGCACACGACCGTCCGCGATCAACAGGATGCGATCGACGTCCGACAGTTCCGCATCGATGAAATCCCGAACGCCTTCGAGGAGTTCGGGACCGATGTGAACGGGGCAGGCCGCTGAATCGATGGCGATCGTGGCGATCATCCGCCCGTCGCGTCTCCGCCCGAGGGCGCGGGCGTGGTGCCCGCGGCACTGCGCTCGCGGCGCGCGCGACGGCGACGGACCAGGTCCGCCTGCAAGCGCTCGGATTGGGCCTTGTCGCGGCGCAAAAGGGCCCAGATGAGGATGACCAACAGGCTCGTGATGCCCATCATGCCCCACATCAGGCGTTGGGGCCACGGGTCGGGAACGGGCTGGAACGGTTCGAGTTTGCGGGCGACGAACCAGGGCGCGCGGCCGGGGCTGCCGCTCTCGGATTCGAAGACGAACGTGCGCAGGAAGATCAGTTCGGCCTCGAGGTAGCGGGCTTCGCCGTAGCGATCACCCAGTTCCGGGCGGTCTTCGGGAAGGCTGATCTTGATGGCGGGCGAGGCGCTCTTCCACGACTGGTTGGCGATCCAGCTCTCGGTGATGCGGTCGAGGCGCGACGAGTTCTCGTCGACGCGCAACGAGCGTGTGTCGAGGTTGATCGACACGGGCATGCGGAAGGGCTTGCCGCGGAACGCGTCGCCGTCGGCCAGGATCGCATTGATCGTCTCGGTGTTCAGTTCGGGCACCGTCGCCCAGTCGATGCCGTCGTCCTCGACCTTGGCCTTGGCCATCAGTTCGAACTCGGCGGCCCACGGACGCTCGCCGATCTCGCCGACGCGATCATCCGTCAGGGCATCGACCAGCGGCGTGGGCGAATCCGCGGTCATCGTCGTGCGCGGCGCGGAGCGCACCAGGTTCTTGCCACAGATCAGCGGTGCCTCGATCCAGCCGGCGTCGCCCTCGAACCGGTAGCGCTGGACGAACAACCCTTCGAGCATGACGAAGTCGCCGTTGGCGACCTTGGAGCTCTCGGGGGGCGTGACGACGATGAACGCGGCCCAACCGCCGTCCTCGAGCTCGATCTGACCGTGATACTCGGCGTAGCTCGCGCCTTCCCGGTTGCGTTCCCTCAGCCCACCCACCACGCCGCGAGCACGGAACGGCAACAGGCGGAAGGCGTCGGAGTCCGCATCGAGCTCGGCGATGACCGACGGGGTCAGGTCGCGCGTCGGAGACTCGTCGTAGTGCTGGGGCGTCCAGAAGTTCGAGTAGTCCAGGGCCAGCTGAACGGCGGGTCCGTACGGCAGCGCACGAGACTCCTCGGTGTCGTCGCGGACCTTCGCCAGGGGAGCGCGGTCTTCCTCGCTCAGCTTCCGCAGGCTGGCGGGGACCGGTTGATCTTCCTGGGCCGCGATCGGAACTTCGGATCCGACGTCGTCGCCGATCTTGTTCTTCTCCGCGAGCTTCGCGTACAGGAACGCGCCGAGGATGACGACCGCCCCGACCGACATGATGATGATCTTGCGCTTGTCGCGGCGCGACATGGCCTCGGCTTCGGCCAGGGTGATGCGATTCTTCGATTTGGACGCCATGAACTCGATTCGGGCTTTCAGGTCGCGGATGCGAAGCCGCCAGCATGTCGGGCAGCAGCGCGCTTGGAGGACTCGAGTCCCGCCGCACTGACGAGACCGGTGAACAGGCGGGCGTTCGGGTCGCCCTCGGGGGAGAGCTCGGGGTGCCATTGCACACCGAACGCGAAGGGATAGGTCGGATGTTCGATCGCTTCCAGCAATCCTTCCGCATCGCGTGCGGCGACCGACCATCCTTGGGGTGCGTCGGCCAGCGCTTGGTGATGCCGGGACACCACGGCTAGCGTCCGGGTCGCGACGAGGCGCGCCAACCGGGAGTCGGGTTGCACCGCCACGTCGTGGACGACGCCGTTCGTGTGGTCCTGGGCACCCGGCCGGTCATCGGGAATGTGCTGCAACAACTGCGCACCATCCGCGATGCCGAGGCACTGCATCCCGTAGCAGATCCCCAGCACGGGGATGCCGCGGTCCAGGGCCTTGCGCGCCAACAACAGGTCGAAGTCCTGTTTGGCTCTGGGCGTGACCACGGCCGAGGCGTGCGTCGGTCCTTGGCCCAGGAGTTCGGTGTCGAAGTCGTCGCCACCGGTCAGCAGGAGCCCATCGATGCGATCGAGCATGCGGTCCAGGTCGGCCGGACCTCCGACGGGCGGGATCGCGAACGGAACCCCACCCGCCTTGAGCACGGCCTCGGCATAGCGATCGTCCAGCCGCAACCCGGGCCGGGGTTCGGTGAGGGCTAGGCCGTTGATGGCGATCAGGGGCGGTTCCATGGGCTGCATTATGTCGGAGAGGGCCGCCGGGCGGTGCCTCCCACTCGCTAACGTGGCGCACGGCGATCGGATCAAACCCTCATGCAACTGTTGCTCGAACTTCTGGCCCTCGTTCTCGGCTTCGTCCTCCTCGGCAAGGGCGCGGGGGCGTTGGTGGACGGAGGGGTGACCCTGGCCCGGCGCTGGGGCATCTCCCCCCTGATCGTGGGTCTCACGATCGTGGCCTGGGGCACGTCGATGCCCGAGGTCGTCGTGACCGCCCTGGCCGCCTGGAACGGGGATCACGGGGTCGCTCTCAATACGGTCCTGGGATCGAACGTGGCCAACATCGGGTTGGTGCTCGGCGGCACGGCCTATCTGCTGCCGGCCTTGTTCGGCAAGACGCTGACGCGGCGCGACGGGCTCTGGCTCTTGGGTTCCCTGGCCGTGCTGTACGGCGTGGCGCACGATCGCGACCTGTCCCGCGTCGATGGAATCCTCCTGCTCGCCGCGTTCGTCGTCTTCCAGGTGTTGCTCCTGCTGAGCTCCCGGAACGAGGACCAGAGCGGCGAAGTCGCCGAGGAGGAGGCGCACACGTCCCAGCGACCCGGACTCGCTGTCCTGGTGGGCAGCATCGCGATCGCAGCGGGAGCCAAGTTCGTCATGTACGGCGGTGAAGCGCTGGCCACGCGCGCGGACGTGCCCAAGGACGTGATCGCGTTCACGGTGTTCGCGCTCGGGACGTCGCTCCCGGAACTCGCTGCAGGCGTAGGCAGCGCGCTGCGCGGTCAGGCCGACATCGGTGTCGGCAACGTCGTCGGTAGCAACGTGTTCAATGTCCTGGCTGCGGTCGGCATCGCGCTCGTGGTTCGACCGACCGCCGCGGTCGAGACCGATCCGGCCTTGGGCGTGATGTACGACAATCTGCTCGACCGCGACATCTATCTGGCCGCTGCGTTCAGCCTGTTCCTGGTCGTGTCGCTGCTGGTGATGCAGGGCAAGTTCCGGCGCCTCAAGTCGACCGTGTTGTTCGCGGGTTACGTCGTGTACTGCGGCTGGATCCTGCTGAACGGCCAACCAGGCTAGTCACGCGGAGTGACTCGGGTGGCGTACAGCAGTTCGCCCTTCACGTTCAATTCGTCCAGCCAAGAGTCGGATTCGAGGTCCACGTGGCCTTCGAGACCATCCAGGGTCAGGGCGGCCTTCAGCCCGACGTTCCAACCGGCGGCGGGCGTCGGTTCGAACGCGTCGATGACTTGATGCAGGACGTGAACGAGCGAGCCGCTCGGGCGTCCGGGGGAATCCGCGAGCGTGCGCCAGGCATGGGTGGTGAACAGCGAGCGGTAGTCGAAGCCCTCGGGGGCGCGCGTGATCTCGATCAGTTCGGCATCGATGGAGAACGGGACCTCGCGTGCGGGCGCCGTCTCGGAGCGCTTCACGACATCGATCGGATCCCACAGCGTTGGGTCGCCGACGAGGTCGCGCAGGCTGAATTGCCACACGACGACCCGCTTGCCCGCCAGGGCGTCCCCGCGGCGCGCGAGGGCTTCGCGCACGCCGCGCGCTCCGCCTCCTGACAACGCGATGACGTCGACCGCGGTTCCGAGCGCGGCGGAGAGTTGCGCATCGAACCCGGCGTGGGCGCCGAACTGCAGTTCGGGATCGGAGTAGATGCGCGTGAAGCTGTCGCCCAGCAGCAACACCTCGCCCTTGCGATTCGGCTCGAACAGGTCCCCGGAGTTCAGGTCGCGCACGGGGTTCACGACGACGGACTCGAGCGGGAACGCGGCGTGATCCTCGGGCCAGTGCAGCATCAGGGTGAGGTCGCCGCGGCCTTCGACCGGCTGCAGCGTGCGCTCCCATTCGATGCTTGGTTGGGGCGCGATCTCCATGCGCGCGCGCACGAACGACGCCGTGGTGAGCGCCGTGTTCGCCACGGTCTCGGGATCCCAATGCGTGTCCTGCTTCAGGAATCCCGGATTCTCGCCCAGGAACACCACGTCGTTCCAGCGCTCTTCCCCGAGCGCCGCGAGGAACGCTGCAGACGTCCGCTCGCTCTCGAGGAGCGCGTGCGACGTGAGCCCGGTCAGGTGCTCGATCTCTGCGGCCGACTTCGGCCAAACGGGCACGAGCACGAGGTCGGCACCCACGCGCGCCAGTTGTTCGCGCAGGTCCAGAACACAAGCCGCTGCGCGTTTCGCGTTGTGCTCGCGCTGCGTGTGCAGGTCGAGGTCCGGCGCATAGAACAGCCAGCCGTCCGAACCCATGACGACCTTCTCGTTGCCACGTCCGAACGTGTCGAAGAGAGCCTTGTTGTAGAGCGGCGTGACTCCCAGGTGCAGGAAGCTCGTGTCGTGCAGTGCGTCCTCGAAACCACGCAACCGCGCTTCGCGGATCGGACCGATCACCTCCAAGGCTTGAACGTCGCGGTCCGACGCGACTTCCCAGGCAGCTTGCCCGAGGGGCACGCCGGCGAGAATCGCGATCATGCAGGTGCTGGCGAAACGCATCAGAATTGGAAGTACAGGAACGGGTTCTCGGCCTGCGCCATCATGGCGATGATCGCCAAGGTGAACGCCGCAACGACGGGCACGCTGGGCAGCCACTTGCCCTCGATGCGCGCGACGATGCGGTCGGTGGTCGGCGCCAGGAACACCAGCGCGAGCGCGACGATGAACGCGAACACGAGATCGGGCCGGAAGATGCGCATCTCGAGCACCGCGGCTTGCGGGACGTCTCCCAAACCGGTGAACAGTGCGGCGAAGTACTCGCTCGCGACCGTCAGGTTCGGCGCGCGGAACGGGATCCAGATCATCGACACCAGCGCGAACGTCAATGCGACGCGAACCGGATGCGGCAAACGTTCATAGGCCGACCGCTTGTCCGCCAGACGCTCCAGGATCAGGAACGCACCGTGGAAGGCGCCCCAGACGAGGAACGTCCATTGCGCCCCGTGCCACAAACCACCGAGCAACATCACCAACGCCAAATTGCGATAGGTGATGCGAATCCCGCGCCGATTGCCGCCGAGCGGCAAGTACAGATAATCGCGCAACCACGTCGACAGCGAGATGTGCCAGCGGCGCCAGAACACGGTGATGCTGGCCGAGCGATACGGCGATTGGAAGTTCAGCGGCAGCTGGAACCCGAACATCAGCC
>JAJDEX010000465.1 GCA_029259575.1 Planctomycetota bacterium
CCTTCGACTACGTCGTCGCGTTCGTCAGCGACGAACGGTTGGAATGCAAGCAGTAGAGCGACTCAAGGCTGTAGCGCCACGTCCCAGTACCGGTCGCTGACGAAGTGCTTCCACGACTGGCGCACGCGGGCGATCGGGACCTCCATGATCGGGGTCCACGTCGGTTCGACCGCCGGCTTCAACAGGTGCATGTGCGCTTCGGACGGTGTCTTGTTCGCCTTGCGGCGGTTGCACGGCACGCAGGCCAGGACGCAATTCTCCCAGCTGGATCCGCCTCCGCGCGAGCGTGGCATGACGTGGTCGATGGTCAGCTCGGAGGTGCCCGGGCGTTTGCCGCAGTACTGGCACGTGTTGTGGTCGCGGCGGAACAGGTTGCGGCGCGAGAACGTGGCGTGCGCGTGGGGCATGCCGTTGAACTGGGTCAGCACGATGACCTCGGGCACGCGAATGCTCAGGGAGACGGTGCGCACGCAGGGTTCGTCGGGGGCCGGCGAGAGGTCGCTCCACGTGTCGAACGCGTGCATCTCGTACGTCTCCGGCTGAATCGCTTTCGCAGCACCGGTGAAGATCATCGACAACGCATCGCGCACCGAGGTCGTGGCGATCGCCGCCCAGGACTTGTTCAGAACGAGGGACTGTTGGCCGAGTACGCCGCCAGTCCCCGCGAATGCCCCGGCCGGTGTCAGGCCCCCCGATGCTGCGCTGCTTGGTGTCATGAATTCCGTCGTTCGATTGCTGGAGCTCGTGTTGCGAACGGACACCGCTTCGCGAAGTCCATGCTTCACCTGTAGGTAAAGCTGGAGAGCAGTGCAAGAAGCCAAACGGGCGGCATCCGGTGAGCGCCCCCCACGGCCCCGCAGGCGTCGATCGGATCTCCGATCGAGGCGCGATCAATCGAACAACTCGCCCTGCTGTGATTTGGGCGTATCCGGAGCGAGGACGTCGAGTTCCTCGTCGGTGCGCTCGAATCCGAGACGCCTGGCGTGCAGGGTGAACGTGTCCTGGATCAAGTCCCATCGCGGTCCACGACCGCGCATGCGTTCGCCGAACTCGATGCGCGTCGTGCCCTGGGCGCGGCGAGCGTCGTCCAGCGCATGCATCACCTTGTCGGCGCGCAGCGGCAAGTTCGCACGCAGTCGTTGTTCGAACACCTCGCGCGCTTCGCCGGGCAGGCGCAGCAAGATCGTGAACGTTCGTTCGGCGCCGGCGTCGCGAGCTCGCTGGAGGATCTCGGGAATCTGATCGTCGTTGAGTCCAGGAATGACGGGCGCCACCGCGACGCCGGTGGGGACGCCCGCCTCGCTCAGGATGCGCAGGGTCTCGAAACGCGCGGCAGGTGCCGGAGCCGCGGGTTCGATGGCGCGCGACACGTCCGGGTCGACGAAGGGGATCGAGATGTGGACGCGGACGGGCGCGATGCGCGCCATCTCGGCCAACAACTCGGCGTCACGCCGCACCAAGGATCCGCGCGTCACGATGCCGATCGGGCGACGGAACTCGCGCGCGGCCTCGAGGCACTGGCGCGTGATCTTGTAGTGGCTCTCGATCGGTTGATACGGATCGGTGACGCCGGACAATGCGATCCACGTGCCCTTCGCTTTCCCGCGCGCGAGCTCGCGGCGGAACACCTCGGGCAGGTTGCGCTTGACGACGATGCGCGTGTCGAAGTCCGTCCCCGCGCCGAAACCCAAGTGCGTGTGCGTCGGGCGCGCGTAACAGTAGGCGCAGCCGTGCTGGCACCCGCGGTAGGGGTTCAAGCTCCACGTGAACGGCACGTCGGGCGAGTCGTTCTTGGTCAACGCGGACTTGGCATCCTCCTCGAACACCTGGAAGCCGGCGGGCGGAGGTTCGCCCAGCCACTCGACGTGCGGTCCCGCCCATGGGTTCGGAGGGTTGGAGACCAGGCGCGCCATGCACGCACTCTACCTATTGCTTCGAACCGGGATCCTCGTCCGAACCCTCCGGGCTCGCCCAGGGTCCCTTGTAGGTTCTGGAGAACCAGTAGGCGCCGGCCGCACAGCCGAGGACCGACGTGAGGATCGCCACGACCAACTCCCAGAAACCGTTCATGGCGCGCTCTACGAAGCCCGTTGCTGGATGTTTCGGTGAAGTCGCGTCAGTCGTCCTGGCCGAGACCCTGCAGCAGTTCGCGGATGCCTTCGTCGTTCGGGAATCTGGCGCGAAGGGTACCCGCGAGTTCCTGGACCAGCGCGGGTCGTTCGGCCTCGTGGTGCCACTGGATCAAGGTGGTCAGGACGTCGCGGTCCGCGGGGTGCAACGCGCGCACCGTCTCGAGCACGGTCGTTGCCTCGGCGCGTCGTTCCAATCCGTCGAGAGCGACCGCGTGGACGAAACCGAAGTACGGGTCACCCGGGCGTGACGCGGCTGCCGTGCGCAACTCGGTCTCGGCGGACACGTAGTCCTGGACGCGGACGAACGCCAGGCCCAGGGCGAGTCGCAGTTCGGGACTGTCCGGAACCGCATCGAGGGCCCGACCGAGCAGCTGGATGCACTGGCGCTCGCGTTTCTCGATGCGTAGGAGGTCCGCCGCCAGGGCCCACGCCGACACGTCCGTGGGGTCCCGCGTGATGGTCACGTCCAGCGTCGCGCGGGCCTCCTCGAGCATGCCGCGCGCGGCCTGGAACTTGGCCATCTCGACGCGCGCCCAAGAGTGCTCGAAGTTGGCGCCCAGACTTTCGACGTACTCGTCGAACGCGCGGCGCACGTGCTCGTCCTTGTGTTCCATCCCCGGTGGAATGGACGTGACCAGGCTGGCTGCGGCCGCGATCCGAACGCCTCGATCCGGATCCTTGAGCAGCTGGATGCGTGGGGGCGTCGGCGGGGCGAAGGCGAGGGCGCGCGCGGCGGTGGCACGCAGCAGCGGATCTTCGTCGAGGCAGGCGATCTCGAGCGCGATCTGAACGCCGGGGCCTCCGATGTTGCCCAATGCTTCGGCGGCCGTCGCGCGAGCGATCGTGGAACGCTCGGTGTCCTGCAACAACGCGAGCAACAGCTTGGGAGCGCTCGCGTGATCCTCACGCACGGCATGCAGCGCACGCGCGATCGTGCTGTCGCCTCCGAGCTCGCCCCACCACGCCGCGGACTTCTCGGCGGCCCACGCGGGGCCTTGTTCGTGGCACGCGCTGCACGCGTCGGGGGTGCCGAGTTCGACGGCCAGATCCGGGCGCGGCACACGGAAGGAGTGGTCGCGGCGACCGTCGATGCCCATGTACGTCTTGGACGTCATGTGGCAACTCACACAGCGCGCGCCTTCACCGGCTCGGTCGTGGTGGTGGTGCAGCGGCGTCTGGTAGACGTGGGCTTCGTGACACTGGATGCACGTGCCGTCGCCGGGGATGCGCAGCCGCAACGAGTGCGGGTCATGGCAGTCCTTGCACGTGACGCCCTGTTGGTGCATGCGGCTCTGCGTGAACGAGCCCCAGACGTAGACCTCGGCGTCGATCTGGCCGTCGGCTTCGTACAGACCGTCGGTGAGCAGCGCCGGGCGGTAGTCGTCCAGGAACGGCGCGCCCGGAGTGTGACCATCGGTGAGCGGGGTGCGCCGCGAGTGGCACGTCGCGCAGGTCTGCACCTCTTGATCGGCTTCGCGCGGCGGCGTGCGCACCGGCAACCCGGTCGCCTGACTGGTCTGCCAGACGCCCTTGACCGGATCGGTCAGCGGGTTCAACAAGCCCAACTGTGGCAGGTCTTGGCCGCTGTAGACTCCGCGTGCCCAATCGACATGGTTCGACGCGGGACCGTGACAGGCTTCGCACGCGACGTCGATCTCCTGCCAGCATGTGGCGTAGGTGTCGGTCTCGAAGTCGTACTTGCGTTGCAGGCCGGTCGAGTGGCACTCGGCGCACTGGTGGTTCCAGGTCTGCTGATGACCGGTCCAGTGGAACGGGTCGCCGGGCTGTAGGTCGTCGTCCGGGTAGAGGTCGAACCAGCGTTGTCCGCCCTCCGATTCAGGCCGCGTGTCGTACACCTGGTTGTGGACCTGCATGCGACCGTCGCGACCGCCCACGAGGAATTGCATCAAGGGGCTGACGCCGAAGGTGTACATCGGTGCGCTTGCGATCGGAGCGGGGGTGACCTCGGGGTCGTTGTCCGGCACCGTCCCGAGCGTCGGGTTGATGCGATGAGAGAGCGTCCCCTTGTCGTGCTTGTTGCCTTCGAAAGCCGTATCGATCGCCGGGTCGTCCATCTCCATCATCGCCAGGTCGTGATGCGACCCGGTCCACGCGCGCATCGCCTCGGTATGACACTCCGCGCACGTCGCGGAACCGACATATATCGGATCAGGCAGGCTCGCATGGGCGGTTGCACTCGCCGTCGTCGCTCCTGCGCTTCCTTCAGGGTCGCTACCGCAGGAGGCAGCCAAGAGAGCGATCGTGAAGAGGGGAGCGGCGCGCATCCGGTCATTCTAGCTGGGTCCCGCCCTGCCACCCGGGACGGAATCGTCGGCTTCGCAGCAAGCCGGCCAATCCCCTGCGGCACGCCACACCTGCGCCCCAGATGGGCACCGACGCCCTCGTGTTCGGCAGGTTCGCGATCACGTTCCCGTAGGAAGTCACCCTCGCGGGTTCTAGACTCCGCGCATGACCACCAAGCCGAAGCGCATCGGAGTCCTGACGGGCGGAGGCGACTGCCCTGGGCTGAACGCCGTCATCCGTACCGTCACGATGTCCGCCCTGTCGAAGGGCATCGAGGTCGTCGGGATCGAGGACGGGTTCCTGGGTCTCATCGAGACCCGCTTCCGCAAGCGGACGGCGCGCGACGTCGCCGGGCTGCTCGATCGCGGCGGCACGATCCTGGGGTCGTCGAACAAGGCCAATCCGATCGCATTCGCCAACGGGCGCGAC
>JAJDEX010000466.1 GCA_029259575.1 Planctomycetota bacterium
GCAGGCGGGTGACGGCGTGGTCGCGGTCCTCGGGAGTTCCAGCGCGGAACAGAACCCGGAATCCGGTCATGACCGTCGGCCCGTGATCGCTGGCCAGCGCGACGCGCGCGGCCGAGATGCCGACGTCCCCGAGATTGACCAGACCATCGGCGGCCTGCGTCACGACGTCGTCATCGATGCGACGGCGGCGGCGGACCTCGTCCAGGATGAAGCGCGCGCCTCCCGAGATCGTCGCCACGGGATCGCCGGGCTGGCGCTCGACAACAGGCTCGGCGTCGTCGGTCGGGGCCACGGGCTTCGGACGGCTCGGTTGGTTCGGCAGATCAAGGCCACTGGTACCGATGCTGATCGTCTTGGGCGTGTGGTGCAGGCGGTTCGCCTGGCAGACCTTGCAGAACGTCGTCTGGAATCCCGTGACTGGGTCCGGGCTGATCTTGGTGGTCGTGTTGCGCTCGTAGCAGACCGAGCAGACGAGCGCGGGCTTGCTGTCGTCCGCGGGCTGCGGCTTCGCGGGGGTGCCGACCTCGGGGATGTTCCCCGGCTTCTCACCGGGCTTCGCCTTGGGCGAGTCCGTGACCTCGGGCTTCGGGGTCGGCTTGGGCAGGTCGATCTGGGCCGACGCGGGAGCCACGAGGACGAGACCGAGGACCAGGAGCCCACAACCCGTGAGTGCGCGGGAGACGGCCCTGGAGAGGGCGAGGTGCGGAAGGGACCGTGCGAGCCAGGTACGCATGGATGGAGCGAGGTGGGGTGACCGTCCGGGGACGAAAGGGAACGCCGGAATGGCGCAGGTCCGGGAGGGACGGTGAAGCGGAGGGACGAGCCCTACCGCGCGAGCACGGCGAGGATACGCAAGGGGGGTGCACTCGGGGGCAAGTGGCGGTGGAATGGGTGTATGAATGCCTCCCCCCGGGTCCCCCACGAGGGATCCTCGCCCGTTGGACCAGATTCTGGTCCCGCGCCCGGTTCCGAGTCTGCGTCTGGACCTTCTCCTGGCTCGGGCTCCAAGTCGGATTCGCGCACGCCGTCAGCTGCCAGATCCTCGAAGACCGAAGGCCGCTCGGCCCAACGAGAGCGGCCCACGCGGATCGTCAGCCTGCTGCCCTCGGCCACCGAAATGGTCTGCGCCGTCGGAGCGGCCGAGGACTTGGTGGGCGTCAGCCACGAGTGCGACTTCCCGGAGTCGATCGTCGGCAGGCCGATCCTGACCTCCAGCCGCGTGTCCGTGACCGGCACGAGCGGCGAGATCGACCGCGACGTGCGCGAACTCCTGCGTACGGTGCTGACGGTGTACGACGTCGACGTCGAGACGCTGCGCGCGGTCGATCCAGAGGTCATCGTCACCCAGGACCTGTGCGACGTCTGCGCGGTGTCGCTGTCGGACGTCGAGGCCGCGTTGCGTTCGATCGCGCGCTCGGACGTCCAGATCGTGTCGCTGAAGCCGGGTCGATTGGACGACGTGATCGAGGACGTGCGGCGGGTCGGTGTGGCGTTGGGCCGCGCGGACGAAGCGGATGCGGCCATCGTCGATCTGCGCGCGCGACTGGCAGCCTTGCGGGAACGTGCAGGGGCCATCGGGACCAGGCCGAACGTCCTGACGATCGAGTGGATCGATCCGGTCATGGTCGGGGGTACGTGGATGCCCGAGTTGGTCGAGATCGCCGGCGGTCATGCGCTGGTGACGCAACCAGGCGACCATGCTCCGACGTTGGATCGCGCTGCGCTCGCCGCATTGGATCCCGCACCCGATGTCGTTCTGGTCAAGCCCTGCGGCTTCAAGCTCGAGCGCACCGAGGCCGAGCTGGGCGACCTGCGCACCTTGTTGGACGGACTGCCGTGGCCCGCACTCGAGACGGGCCGCGTGTTCCTGGCCGACGGCAACGCGTACTTCAATCGTCCGGGCCCACGTCTGGTCGAGTCGGCCGAGATCCTGGCCGCGTGCATTCACCCCACGGTGTTCGCCGACCTCGCGGCGAAGCACGCGGCGTCGTTCCGGACCTGGTGACCTCCCGAACCGGTCGTCCCTCGCGCAGGGCCAAACGGTCGCACCCAGGATCAGGATCGAGGAGCTCGAGGGCTGACAGGCGATGCTCGATCCAGCAACCTGTGGGCCGTGTCCCTGTTGCGACTCCTCATCGTCGGCCTGCTCGCCATCCACGGCGCTCTGGCCGGAGCACCACTGCACCTGGCTTCGGGTGGAGACTGCGCGTGTGCGCAGTCCGTGTCCTGTTGCGGCACTCCGCAGCTGGACGCACCGACCTGTGGTTGCTCCTGTGAGTCCTTGTCGAACTCCGGAGGCGAGAAGGTTCGCTCCCGATGCAACTGCGGAGGGTCAGGGATCGACGCGATGGTGCCGCGCAACGCTCCGTGGCATCGCCCGGTCCAGGACCTCGCCCCCGTGGACGAACCGCCGGCGATGACCCCCGGAACCGCGCGCAACGCCGGCTGCAAGACGTTCGACGGGACCGTCGAACTGCGGCCTCCCCGGGGCTGAGTCGTTCCTCCCACCTGGCCGCGATGCGGCCGTTCGAACGACTCGAGACTCGCACGCTCCCCGACGGGAGGTGCGGTCGATCGCATGCGTTGGTGCATGCACGCCCCCAAACACACATGACTCTGTTTCCTCTGCTGATCCCGATCCTGGCGCTCAGCCCCCCTGTTCAAGAACCTGACTCCCTGTCCCCCGGTACGACCCTCGTCGCGAGTTCCGAAACACGCGCCACCGACCATGCCCCCATCGGCGTCATGGGGGACCACACCCATCGCGCCGGTGAATGGATGGTCTCGGTCCGATCCATGTGCATGTCCATGACCGGATTGAGGGACGGCTCGACCGACCTCACTCCCAACGCCTTGCTCGGCAACCCGATGATGGGCACGGGCTACCTGAGCGTCCCGACGTCCATGACCATGGACATGCTCATGTTCGGCGCGATGTATGCGCCCTCCGACGAGCTGACCTTGATGGCCATGGTGCCGTACTCGCGCAAGGACATGAATCTGACCCACACCTCGGGCGCGACGTTCTCGACGCGCACGGAGGGCCTCGGGGACGTGTCCTTGACCGCGCTCCACGATGTGAGCGAGGAGGTCCACGTCGCGCTCGGCCTGTCGATCCCCACGGGCTCCACGACCGAACGCGACACGGCTCTCGGCATGGGCGGCGTCCCCACGGATGTTCGCCTTCCCTATCCGATGCAGCTGGGCTCCGGCACGTTCGACCTGCGGCCGGGTGTCACGTGGACTCGACGGACCGACGATTGGTCGTTCGGTGCCCAGGGCACCTACGTCGCCCGGATCGACGAGAACGAGGAAGGCTACGCGCTGGGGGACGAGGTTCACGCCACCGCCTGGGTCGCGCGGAACCTGGCCAGCCACTGGAGCGTGTCGGCGCGCCTCGCCTATCTCGATCGAGGCAACATCGACGGTACGGACGAGACGCAGGGAACGCCGGGCGGCATGCCACCTGCCATCGCCTTGCCGAACGCGGATCCGAACCTGCAGGGAGCGCGCCGCATGGACCTGTTCCTCGGCGTGAACCACGTCACTCCCGACGGGCACCGGCTGGCGCTCGAGGTCGGGACGCCCGTGATGGAGCACCTGGACGGACCGCAGATGTCCACGGACTGGATCGCCACCATCGGGTGGCAATGGTCGTTCTGATCCGAGTGGTTCTTCGCCCTCCCGTGTGCGACGTTCACGCACGGGGGGGCGGAGTCCTCACCGCAGCTCGCGGGTAGGAGCGGACCTCTAGGCGGGGATCTCGCCGGAGGTGCGGACCAGCGATGTGCAAGCTCGCGCAACGGCCTCGTGGCACAGCCGACCGCCGAGGTTCCTGGCCTCCTGGCGAGCGTCCGTGCAGAAGGACCACACCAGACCGGGGAGGGCCGCACCGTCCGGATCCGCGACCCAGAGGTCCACGGTGCGCTTCAGCTCGTTCGTGCCCATGCTGCGAACGAGCAAGACCGTATCGAGGTAGCGAAGGTCCAGGCGGTCCCCCACCGTCCGCGCCACCTCCGCGTCACGCTGGCAGACCTGGTGCAGGAAGGCTCGACACCAGACCTCGGGCGAGTAGCCGAGCCGGCTCGGGGCGTCTTGCCAGACACCGAGCGATCGCAGGTCCTCGCGGGTGAGGCAGAGGTTGAACAGGTGCATCTGCGTGGTGCAGCAGAGCTCTTGAAGTGTCTTCGATCCCATGGTGGCCCTTGGTCCAGTTGCGACTGCGTCTCAATCGCATTACGGGATAATGGGAGCCGTGACCGCCCCAGGCAACTGGATTCTGGCTGAAATCACCCGATCCGGAGCCCCAAGGAGGCTGGCCTAGCTCGCTGCGCAAAATCTCGAGGGCCCCTTCGCGGCGTCCCTGACGGGGCCGACGAAGCACGGACCTGGGCCGGAAGGCCTCTCCGGGCCGGGCGGGGAGTTGTGCGGAGCGAGCTAGGCCAGTCTCGGTGGGGTCATGGGTGAGTCGTTCTTCCACGGGCCGAACCGGTTGCCCACCTGGTGCGAAGCAACGCACGCACCGCCGCCCCGGCCCTTCCCGACGGAACGGCCCGAGAACTTCCGCCAGGACCCGATGAACGCTCCACCGCGTTCCACCGGATCCCCCCCCCACCGGGCCATGCTCAACCGCGCGCGAACGCGGCGATGTCACCGGGATTACGCAGCATCTTGTCCACCTCGCCCAGGTGGATCTCCTCGGCGTAGATCTTTCCGCGTGCGTACTCCTCGAGCATCACGGAGTGTCCATCGACCAGGCCGAGCAGGTCCTGATAGAGCCCGAGGGTCACCTTCTCGTGCTCGAGGGACTCACGAAGAATCGCACCGATGTCGTGGTTGTGCGTCTCCAGCAACGGCCCCATCGTCAACGAAGGATGTTCCCCCAGGTCGGTGATCCGCTCTCCGGCTTCCTGGGCATGAAGGAGGCCCTCGTCGGCCTGACTTCGCAGCCAGCTGACGATCGGGATCCGGTTGTAGCCGAAGACCATCAGGGAGTAATGCGTGTAGCGGACGACTCCAGCCAGCTCCATCTCGAGGATCTGATTGAGGGCGGAGACAACAGCGTTCTTGTCCATGATTCTCTGGGGGGCAGGGTCGAGGGGAGCAGGAGGTGAGGCTGGGCCTCTCGCGCCGTGGACAGCGGCTGGAAGCCGAATCCATGGTGCGGGCGATGCGCACTGTAGCAACCGTCCTCGATGGCCACGAGAGGATCAGGTCGGGTCCGGACGTCCCTGCGACCGAACCCGCGGTCGTGGCGAGTGAGCGTCGAATCGAATCGAGCCCCTACATGGTGTGAACATGCTCAGGGCACCAGCCGCGGCCCGGACTCGCGCGCGTAGTTCGCGGCCAGCGCGGGGTCGGCGCGCGTCGCATCGCGTGCTGCGAGGACCAGATCCAGATCGCGCTCGGGGTCGATCAACCCTTCGCGGTTCGCGCCGGATTGGCGCAGTCCGGCCAGGTCGCCCATGCCGCGTTTGCGCAGGTCCTCTTCCGCGAGCAGGAACCCGTCGCGCGATTTCTCGAGCAACTCGAAGCGCTCGGTGGCGGACTTGTCCCCCATCAGGAAGCACCACGAGTCGCCGGAACCGCGTCCGACGCGACCGCGCAACTGGTGCAGCTGGGCGAGGCCGAGGCGGTGCGCGTCCTCGATCACGATGATCGTCGCGCCGGGCACGTCGACGCCGACCTCGATCACGGTCGTCGCGACCAGGAGGCCGATGTCGCCACGCCGGAAGCGATCCAAGCGGAACGCGCGCTCCTCGGCGGGGACCTTGCCGTGCACCAGTTCGACGCCCGCCACCGACAGGCGTGCATCCGCGGACAGCGTCTCGAAGCGTTCGGCCGCGCCAGGTCCGGTCGACGTCTCGCTCTCGCCGATGCGCGGCAGCACCCAATAGACCTGGCAACCGTCCGCAAGCTGCTCCCCGACCCACTTGGCCATGCTGCGCTTCTTCTGTCCCTGGACCCAACGCGTCGAGATCGAACCCCGACCGGGCGGGGCCTCGCGCAGGATCGAGACCTCGAGGTCGCCGTACAGCGTCAACGCCAACGTCCGCGGGATCGGCGTGGCGGTCAGCAGCAACAGGTGTGCGTCGCGCCCCTTCTCGGCCAGCGCGGATCGTTGCGCCACGCCGAAGCGATGCTGTTCGTCGATCACGATCAGGTCGAGGTTCGGGAATATCACGTCCGCCGAGAACAGCGCGTGCGTCCCGAACAGCACGTGCAGGTCACCCTTCGCCAACCGCTCGAGCTGCCACCGGCGCTCGTCCTTGGGCGTCGAGCCGGTCAGCAGTGCGCACTCGATGCCCGCGTTCTTCAACTGGTCGCGCAACCCGTAGTGATGCTGTTCGGCGAGCAGTTCGGTCGGCGCCATGAAGGCGACCTGGCCACCGGATTCGACGACCGCCATCGCGGCGTAAGCAGCCATCGCCGTCTTGCCCGTGCCCACATCACCTTGCAGCAGGCGGCGCATCGGGATCTTGCGTTCCAGGTCGCGGCGCAGCTCGGCGACGACCTCGTCCTGGCCGCCGGTGAACGGATAGGGAAAGTGCGCGCGCAGTTCGGTGTCGAGCTTCGCGTCGACCGGTGCAGGTCGCGCGCGGCCCGTGATCTGTCCGGCATTCTGTCGTGCGAGTCGCGCCTGGACCGTGAGCAGCGGCTCGAACGCGATGCGCCTGCGTGCAGCCTCGAACGCACCGGCGCTCGGCGGATCGTGGGCGTAACGCACTGCAGTCGTCAGGTCGGGCAGATCGAGCCGCGACAGGATCTCGGGTGGCAGCGACTCGACGAGCAGTCCGCCCCACCGTTCGACCGCCGCCAAGCACAAGCCCCGCAGCGCCGCGTCCGAGACACCCGGCGGCGACACGTACTGCGGCTCGACCGTGCCCGCGTCGGGCAGGCGTACCGCCAGGCGCGGCGCGTCGATCACGATGCCCGCCTTGGTCTCGCGCACGACGCCGAACGCGGTGTACCTCTCGCCCTTCTTCCAGGCCTTGCCGAGCCAGGGCTGGTTGAACCAGGTGCAATCGACGACCCCTGATGCGTCGCGCAGGCTGGCGCGCAGTCGCGAGCGTTTGCCGCCGAAGCGCACGAGTTCCAGGGACTCCAGCATGCCTTCGACGCGCACCTCCTCGCCCACGGAGCGCCGTGCATCCGTGGCGCTGACCACCTCGGGGTAGACGACGACGCGCCGCGGCAAGGTGAGCAGGAGGTCGCGTGCGGTCGCGATGCCCGCATCGGCCAGCTTCTTGGCCCGCGCGGCGCCCAGCTTGGGCAGTTCGGTCAAGGGTGCGCCCAGCGGGTCATCCGCGATCGACTGGGGCGCGGGTCCACCCTTGGGCGCATCCTTGGAGGCCACACGCGCGGCGACCCGCGACGACGAGCCCGAACGCTGGGCGACACGCTTCTTGGACGCGCGGGCAGCCTTCTTGGCGGCGGCGCGCGTGCTGGATCGGTTGGGACGGCGGGGCTCGGTCACGGGTCCGGATTCTCCCACGGGACCCGGCTTCGTTTCCACGGCTGATGAGGGTTCGAGCACGAAAGGAGGACGCTGCGGGGTTGGCAGGGTTGCGCGCGGTGCCGCGAAAATCCTCTGGACCCGCCATCGGGCTGCCCAAACTCGAGAACCGGGCCAGCCCCCTTTCGTATCGTGCGCGGCATGAGCGAGACGTCCCCTTCGCAGCCCGGCCTGAGCGATCCGGCATCGGAACGACCCTCGAGCGGGTCTCCCCTATTGCTGGCGGCGATCCTGTTCCTCGCGCTGGCCGCACGCCTGTTCT
>JAJDEX010000467.1 GCA_029259575.1 Planctomycetota bacterium
TCCCCAGTCTAGTCCTGCGTAGACGACGTGTTCGACGGATTGGCTCCACGTGCGATCACGTTGCCGCGCAACTACGCACTCGGTCGTACGACGGTAGGCCAGGTCAGGGTGAATCGCGCACCTCCGAGGGCCGGCTGACCGACCTCGATCTCGGCGTCGTGCTCCTCGGCGATCTTGCGGCAGACGGCCAGGCCGATCCCCGTCCCCTGCGGCTTGCCCGTGACGAAGGGCCGGAACAGATCGTGGCGACGGGCCGGGTCGATCCCAGGGCCGTCGTCGTCGACGTGCAATCGGATCGTGCCGGCGTCTCCTGTTTCACCGCTGATCTGGATGCGTCCGCCCTTCGTGTTCGTGGACTGGATCGCGTCGATCGCGTTGCGGATCAAGTTCACCACGAGCTCCACTGCGAAGTGTCGATCGGCACGAACCAGCGACAGGCTCTCTTCGACATCCACGTCTATCCGGATACCCGACAGCTCCGCTTCGGGGAGCATCTGCTGCACGGCGTCCTCGATCCACGCTTCGACCGAGAACGATCCGGGGTTCAGGTCGAAGGGCTTGGTGAAGGACAGCGTGCGATGCAGCGTCGTCTCGAGCGCCTGCAAGCGGCTCGCCATGTCCTCGAGCGCTTCGCGTTCGTCCTGGCCCAACTGGTGGGCGACGGCGCGGAGTGCGACGTGGATCGACGTGATCGGGTTCTTGATCTCATGGGCCAGGACGGCCGCCGACTCGCCGAGCTGCGCCAGCGTGCGCAACAGGTTCGTCTCGCGTTGTTGCGAACGGCGCACGTCCGTGATGTCGCGGACCTCCAGCAGGAAGTATTCGGGGGAGTTCTCGTCGAACTGCACCGGCTTCAAGGACAGGTCGGCCACGCGCAAGGTTCCGAATCCGTCGAGCAGTTCGAGGTCGGCCTCGACGGTGTGCGCTTTCGAGGCGCGCCGGAACCAGTCCTCGAGCGTGGCCGTGGCCCCGCTGGGATCGGGCCACCACGCGAGGTCGGACAAGGACGACCCACGCAGCGAATCCTGGCTCTCCAGGCCCAGGAAGCGACTCACGGCCGGATTGCATTCGACGATCCGTTGGTCGGGGCCGACCAACAGGACGAGTTGGTGCTCCTGTTCGAACATGGCGCGAAAACGTCGTTCGCTGGCTTCGAGTTCGCGCGCCGCCAGGATGCGGTCGGTGGCGTCGCGGAGCACACCGCAGAAGACGGCGCCGCCACCATCGGGCACGTCGACGCGCGAGACGCTGAGCTCGCACGGGAATCGACTGCCGTCCTTGCGAACGACGTCGAACTGCCGAACGGTGTTGAGGATCCAGGTCTCGCCGGTCGACGCGTACTTGGCGAGGTACTCGTCGTGGTTCGAGTGATGAGGCTCCGGCATCAGGACGTTCACGTTGCGACCGATCAACTCGACCGGGTCCCAACCGAAGATGCGGTGCATCGACTTGCTGGCCGACTGGATCGTGCCCTTCACGTCGATGGTGACCACGCCGTCGAGGAGTCCGGAGAGGACCGAACGCATACGCGACTCGCTGCGTGCGAGCCGCTGGGTCAGGACTGTGCTGTCGGTGATGTCCTGGATGTAGGAGGCGAACATCCCGTTCTGCTGGCCCGGCGCTTCGTTGCGAACCAACGACCAGCGCCCGTACGACTCCTGGCCGTCGCAGCGGTCGAGCCGCACGTCCAGAGCGAGGCGTGACTCGGCTTCGTCCGGGATCCAGCTGAGGATCGCGTTGCGAACGCGCTCGCGATCCGAAGCGTGGATGACCTCGATGATCTCGACGCCGACGAGGTCCTCGGCCGGTCGGCCCAGGAAGGTCGCGGCGGGGCGGTTCAGCCACACGAAGCGGCCGTCCGCGTCGAGAACGGCGACGTGCTGGTCGGTCTTGTCCAGCAGGCGTTCGAGCATCTTGTCGTAGGAGGGCATGCGTGCCTGGAATCGTAGCGGTTGCCGGGGTCCGGACCCCAACGACCGTACGCACATCGGCTGCCCCGTCTACGCACCCTGCCCGAGCGATGCGCGCCACAAGGCTGCCTAACCTGCGAGCGCTCTTCCTCCGCCACGTCCTGTGCCGTACGTCATGCAGCTATCTCGCGTCATCCCATCCGAACCGAGTCGCCGAGGATCCGCCCCCGCGGGCCTCGTGTTCTGGGCCCTGGGCCTTCTGGTGTTCGCCGGACCCTTCGCCTGCAAGGGTGAGTCCGATCAGCCGCAATGGGACGCTGCCGACGCGACCCGCAAGACCGAGTTCGTCGATGACGAGGATCTCGTGCGCGACCTCCCGTTCGCCAAGGACCTCGCCAGCCTCGCGGCCTTCGCCGCTGAGGAGGAATGGGACCTCGATGGCAACTTGGTCGACCTCGTGACCGGCGAGAGCGAAGCGCGCTATGGCTGGGAGAGCCGAGCGCTCCTGGATTCCGATTCCTTCGTGGGGTGGCGACTGGAGAGCGGACGCCGCACGTACGAGCGCGAGTGCGCTGGTTGTCACGCCCTGAACGGTGACGGTGGGGGACCGGCCGCGCAGTACCTCTTCCCGCGCCCGCGCAACTTCCGCAAGCGTGAGTTCAAGTTCCAGTCCGCGCCGGTCGGCGGCCGTCCGCGCCGCGAGGACCTGATGCGCACCGTGACCAAGGGCCTGGTCGGTTCGGCGATGCCCGCCTTCCGTTTGTTGCCTGAGGAAAAGCGTCACGACGTCGTCGAGTACGTGCGCTACCTGTCGATCCGCGGCGAGTTCGAACAGACCTTGCTGGAATGGACCGACCTGGACGGTGAGTTCGCCGACCCGGACGAGGTCCAGGAGCTCGTCGAGGACCGTTGGGAACGCTCCAACAACCCGGTGACCGTTCCGCTCATCGCCGAGACGGACTTCGACCAGGACTCGATCGAGCGCGGGCGCCTGCTCTTCACGAACGCGGCCGCCTGCAACGGGTGCCATGGCGACACCGGGCTCGGGGACGGGCCGACCGCGGACTCCTTCCGCGACGCCTGGGGCTATCCCATTCGGCCGCGCGACCTGACCACCGGCCAGTTCCGCGCCGGCATCGACCCCAGCGACATCTACCGCGTGATCGCCAACGGCATCGGCGGAACGCCCATGCCGGGCGCGCTCGGCAACAACACGCCCGAGGAGATCTGGGACCTCGTTCACTTCGTCCAGCACCTCACCGGAAAAGAGGTCTCCCGATGAGTTCCGCTGCCCTCGCTACGAACGATCTCCCGGACCTGACGCGCACCGAAGGTCGCTCCCTCGTCGAGTACGGACTCGTGCGTGCGCACATCGCCGCCGCCGGGGTCGCCCTCGCGATCTCGATGACCGCGGGCTTCCTGTACTCGTTGCAGTTCCTCGGCTGGTTCCCCTTCGCGGACGAGTACCTCTCGCCCGGGCACCTGCGGCTGGTCCACACCAACCTCGCCGCCTATGGCTGGTTGGTGAACGGCTTCACCGCGATGACTTACTACGTCATCCCGCGCTTGACCGGCCAACGTGTTTGGTCGGCCAAGATCGGTTGGCTGATCTTCTGGGTCTGGCAGTTCATCCTGGTCGCCACGGTCAGCGGTTTCTTGATGAACAAGGCGCAGGCGATCGAATGGGGCGAGACCCCGACCGGTTTCCGCCCCGGAACGTTCGAGCTGAACTGGATCCCCGTCGATCTCTTGGTCGTGATCGGTGCCGTGCTGCTGATCGTGCAGCTGATGGTGCCGCTCTACCGAGCGCGCGATCAGAAGTTCTACGTCACGCTCTGGTACTTCACGGCCGGGCTCGTGTGGTTGGCGTTGACCTATCTGATGGGCAACGTGATCCCCGAATGGGTGCTTCCGGGCGCTGCGGGAGCGGCGACCACGGGCCTCTTCATCCACGACCTCGTCGGCCTCTACGTGACGCCGATGGGCTGGGGTCTGATGTACTTCTTCGTCCCGCTCATCCTGCAGAAGCCGATCTGGAGTCACTCGCTGTCGGTCATCGGGTTCTGGGCGCTGGCGTTCTTCTACCCGCTCGGCGGCGTGCACCACTTCCTGTTGAGCCCGATCCCGGACTACGTCGAGTTCGGCGCGATCACCACCACGATCGCGATCGAGGTCGTCGTGACGACCGTCGTCGTGAACTTCTTCATGACGCTCAAGGGCAAGACCAGCGCGCTGCGCGACAGCTTCGCGATCCGCTGGTTCTACGTCGGCGCGGTGATGTACTTCATCACGTGCCTGCAGTGCTCGTTCCAGGTGACTTGGACGTTCCAGAAGATCATCCACTTCACGGATTGGGTCGTCGCGCACGCGCACCTGATCATGTTCGGCACGTTCACGTTCTGGCTGTTCGGCACGATCGACTGGCTGTGGCCGCGCGTGACCAAGCGCAAGTGGTACTCGCGCAACCTGCGCGCCTGGCACTTCTGGCTGTCGACGATGGCGATCGTGATCATGTTCGTGGACCTGACCATCGCCGGACTGATCGCGGGCTTCATGCAGCGCGAGCTCAACCCCTGGAACGACATCCTGGACGCCAGCCTTCCCTTCTGGTGGGTGCGCACGTTCTCGGGCGCGATGATGATCGCCGGCCTCTTCTGCGGCCTCTACAACATGTACATGACGTGTCGTCACGGCGAGCCGTACGACGAGACCGAGTCCCTGATCCCGTTGAGTGCGGACTGAGCCATGGAACGTTTTCCCACACTGTTCTTCGTGGCAGGCGTCGGCTGCTTCGCGGTCGCCTTCCTCCTCTCGCTGGTCCTGCCGGCCATGACGTTGGGCAACTACCACGACATGGAGTACCGGACGATGGAGCAACTCGCGGCGGTCCCGAGCCACGAGTTCCTCGAATTGGAACGCGTCTACCCAGAAGCCTTCGAGGAGGCCTTCGGCGCAGCCGACTCCGCGTCGTACGCCGAAGCCCTGCAGCTCGGCCGGGACCTGTACGTCGGTCAGGCCTGCTGGCACTGCCACAGCCAGTACGTGCGCGAGGTCGCGAACGAGGCCCAGCGCTTCGGCGCCCCGAGCCGCGCCCAGGAGTACCAGAACGCGCTGAACCAACCCCACCTGTGGGGCACGCGGCGGGTCGGTCCCGACCTCAGTCGTGAGAAGGGCGTCCACACCAACGACTGGCACGTGGCGCACTTTCTGTCGCCCAAGAACATCGTGCCGTCGAGCGTGATGCCCAGTTACGCCTATTGGTTCGAGGCCGACGGCACGCCCAAGCGCGACGGCTTCTCGATCATCACGTACATCCAGTGGCTCGGAACCGAGGAAGGCAGGGGTGAAGAATGACACGTGAGAACGAACGCGCGCACACGCGCATCCGCATCTTCTTCCTGTGCGCGGTTGCCGCGGCCGGCGGGATGTTCACCTACAAGCTCTTCGCGTTCCTCTCGACCATTCGTCACGAGGACCTGGCGGGCTTCGCCTTCGACCCGATCATCATCTACGGATTCGTGGCGGCTGGGTTCCTCTGCATGCTCGCTTGGGCTTATGTCAGCGGTCACTTCCGTGACGTGGAGTCCCCGAAACACGACCTGTTCGTTCGTTACCGCGAGCAGGTCCTTCAGGAGGCCCAGCTGGAGGCTCAGCAAGATGACCGCTGATCACGACCCCGAACTCTTCCCGCAGAGCCGCGGCGACCGCGATGCGACGGATGCAAAAAAGGCCGAGCTTGGTTTCGGTCCGGGCGGCGTGCCCTGGCTGCTGCTGCTCTTCTACCTGTCGTTCCTGGCGTTCTTCACCTGGTACGCGGTCGAGTACCAGTTGCCGGAGTTCCTGAACCGCTTCGAGTCCGCGCCCACCGTCGATTCAGGAGTCGCGGAGTAGCGCCATGACCCGCATCGGTTGCGCGCACTGCGGGCTACCCGTGCGCGGGGGTGGGAGCGGGCCGCGCTTCTGCTGCACGGGCTGCGCGCTCGTCGCGTCTTTGGGCCCTGGCACCGACGAGGACTCGCCGACACCGGCCGCCGACCGTTGGCTGTCGCGGGTTGTGCTCGGCGCGTTCCTGTCGATGGGCGTCATGGTGGCCAGCCTGGCCCTGTACGGCGAAGACTTGGCTCCCGACGGGAGCTTCACCGACGAGGGCGCCCAGGCCCTGCGCGGACTCGTGCGTTCCGCGGCGCTCCTGTTGTGCGTGCCGATCCTGTTCGGGATCGGGCTGCCTTTGGCCCGCGGTGTGCGCGTGCAGGGTCGCCTCCTGACGGTCGATGGTCTGGTCGTCCTGGGTGCGGGCGCCGCGTTCGGGATGAGTGTCTGGAACACGATCACGGGTCGCGGCGAGGTGTACTTCGAGACCGTCGCGATGGTGTTGGTGCTGGTCGGCTTGGCGCGCTGGCTCGACGTGCACACCAAGGAACGCGCTTGGGAACACGTGCGGGAACTCGCCCGCGCGGTCGAGGTACCGGCCACGCGGTTGCGCGATGGACGCGAGGACTCCGTCGCCGTGCAGGATCTCGAACGGGGGGACCGCGTCCTCGTTCGTGCCGGCCAGACGATCCCCTGCGACGGCGTCGTGGTTCACGGAGGCGCGCTGGTCGACGCGGCGGACCTGACCGGAGAATCGCGACCGCGCAGGGCGCACGTGGGGGACCTGGTGTTGGCGGGCACCCGTCCGGTGGACGGCGCGCTCCAGGTCGTCGCGCGCGCCGTCGGTGCCGAGCGTGTGCGCGAAGCCGTCGAACGAACGCTGGCCTCGGCGCTCCAGAGCGGCGCGCAACGCGTCGGGATGGCCGATGCACTCGCCCGTTGGATCTTGCCGATCGCGCTGGTGCTGGGCGTGGGCTCCGGCATCTTCCATGGGCTGCAGCACGGGTTGGAGCACGGACTGCTCGTCGGCCTCTCGGTGGTTCTGATCGCCTGCCCGTGCGCCCTGTCCATCGCCACCCCGTTGGCGTTCTGGACCGCGCTCGGTCGAGCTTGGGAACAGGGCGTCCTGGTGCGCGGCGGCGACGTGCTGGAACGGATCGCCAACGTGTCGCGCATCTGGTTCGACAAGACGGGCACGCTGACCGGGTCCGAGATGGAACTGGTCTCGGTCGAGGTGTTCGCAGGCTTCGAGCGCGAGGACGTGATGACGTGGGCCGTCTCGCTCGAACAGGGCAGCGCCCACCCAATCGCACGCTGTCTGCGCGACGCCCATCGTGGCGACGTCCGGCCGACCGAGAATTTCCAAGTCTTGCCGGGACGCGGTGTGCGCGGGGTCGTCGACGGGACCGCGTTCGAGCTGCGCAGGGAGGATCGTGACGACGGCGAGCAACCCACGACGCCGGTCGTGCTGGTCGCCGGGACCGAGGTCCTGGCGCGCTTCGACCTGGCCGTACGGCCGCGCCCGCGCACACGCGAACTGTTCGCCGAATTGCGCAAGTCGGGCTACGACCTGCAAGTGCTCACGGGGGACGCCAACGGACCGGCGCGCGCCTTGGAGGATCAACTGGCCGTCGACGTACGCGCGCGCTTGCTGCCCGCCGACAAGGTCACGGCCATCGAGGACGCCGGCGCCGAAGGCACGCTGTTCGTCGGGGACGGGTTGAACGACGGGCCCGCGTTGGCCGTCGCAGGTGTCGGCGTGGCCGTGCGCGACGGTGCGCCGCACACCGCCGCGCGCGCGGACGTGCTGTTGATGGTGGACGACCTGGAGGTCCTGCCCGAACTGCTGACCTTGGCGCGCCGCACGTCGAGCGTCGCGCGTGGAAACCTGGTCTGGGCAAGCGTTTGGAACGCGGCTGGGTTGGCGTTGGCCACCACCGGGCACCTTCCACCGATCGTCGCAGCGCTCGCGATGGTCGTGTCCAGCGCGATGGTGGTGGGGCACACCCATCTGCGCCTGGCTCGCCCACGCACGCCGTCCGCGAACGTCGGCGCGACGCCTCAGGCCTTGGGTCGCTGGAAGACCAGCACCGGCACCGAACTGTGACGCACGATGGCCTCGGCCACGCTGCCGAGGGCCAGGCGTCGCCAGCCGCTGCGTCCGTGCGTCGAGATCGCCAGCAGGTCGACGTCGTGCTCGACGGCGTACCGTTCGACCGCGGCCGGGACCTTCTGGGCCGGGATGGCGACGACCTCGATGTCGAGACCGTGCACGTCCGACGTCAGTTCGCGCATGGCCTCGCGGGCCGCCTCGAGCCGCGGTTCGATGTCCGGGTCCGTCATTTCCGGTGCGTAGGGTGAGTTGGTCGGGGCACCCTCGGCGTGGTGTACCACGGTCAACATCGTCAGGCGCGCGTCGTTCGTGCGAGCCAGCTCGGCTGCCTCCTGCAACGGGCGCAGGGATTCGAGGGACAGGTCCGTCGTGACGAGAATGTGGTTGAGCTGCAAGGCGTTCCTGGTCGTGGTTGGGTGGGCCGCGGGTCCGTGCGGATCGCTGCGGGGAGACTCCCATGATCGAACGGATCCGCAGAATCTCCATGCGGTGCCGTTCCCGCCGGCCTACGCACTAGGACCCCCAGAGGGCGGACGGCGCCTGGTCTACACTGCGTACAGGAGGCATGACCATGTCCGAATCCAACCTACCGCAACGCATTCTCGTCGGTCTCGACGCCACGTCCGACAGCACGAACGCCCTGCGCATGGGGCTCTGGCTCCATCGTCGTCTGGGCGCCACCGTCGAGGCGCTGCACGTGGTCGACGCGCCCGCTCCAGACGACATCGCCGGGCGACCCGACACGATCGCCCTGCAACTGGCCAAGGCCATGGACGACGCGGGGCAAGCGCTCGAGGACCGGGTCGCCCGCGTCCTCGAGGAAATGGTCATCACGGACCTGGGCCTGACCGACGTGCTGCGCGTCAGCCGCGGACACCCGACCCAGGTCCTGCTCGACCGCGCGCGCGAGATCGAGGCCGACCTGATCGTGATCGGTCCCCACCAACGCCGTGGCCGGATCGACTTCGGAAGCACCGCGCGCTCCGTGTTGGCCGGCGCCCCGAAGGCGGTCTGGGTCCAACCCGGCCTGCCCCGCGAGCCGCGCAGGATCCTGGTGCCCTTCGACCTCTCCGACCATGCGCTCAGCGCGCTCCACCTGGGGCGCGATCTGGCCGAGTCGTTCGGCAGCGAACTGACGATCCTGAACGCGTACTGCCCTTCCGTGCACGCCGTCGCGCTGGCGCCCGGCTT
>JAJDEX010000468.1 GCA_029259575.1 Planctomycetota bacterium
CCTTCGACCCAGCGGCGGTGCCACAACTCGAGGACGACCAGGCTGAACAACCGACGGCCCAGGTCTTCCTTGCCGGACTTGTGACGGTCCAACGCGTTCTGGACGTACTCGCGGCGCAAGTAGCCGCGATCCAGCGTGCGTTCGTCGAGCAGCAAACCGCGTACACGGTCGTGCAGGCCTTCGCGGAACCACTGGGACACCGGCACCGGGAAGCCTTGCTTCGTTCGGTACAGCAAGTCGTCCGGCAGGTAGTCGCGCAGCATGTCCTTGAGCAGCGCCTTACCGACGCCGTTGCGCAGTTTGTGTTCGGCGGGAATGGCGAGGCCGAACTCGACCATGTCGTTGTCCAGGAACGGCACGCGCAGTTCGAGCGACGCGGCCATGGTCATCTTGTCGGCCTTCAGAAGCAGGTCGTCGACCAGCCAGGTCTGCAGGTCCGCGACCTGCATGCGCGCGACCGGGTCACGGTGGGCCACGGTGGCGAACAGCTGCTGGAAGTGTTCTTCCACGAAGTCGCCCGACGGTCCACCGGGCGGATACATCGCAGGACGCAGGCTCGGCGTGATGTCGCACGAGTTGCCGTGGTGGCGCGCGTCGAGCGGCATGCCGATCCAGTCCAGGTACTTGCGCAGGCGTTCGGTGCGCAGGAACGGTCGTATCGCAGACCGCACCGCTCCGGAGCGCAGCGGGAACAGCAGGTTGCGCAGCGAATCGAGCTGTCGGTTGCGGGCGTAGAGCGGATAGCCCGCGAAGATCTCGTCCGCGCCTTCCCCCGACAACATGACCGTCGCGTGCGGCTTGGTGATGCGCGACAGTTCGAGCAACGCGACGGCGGCACTCTCGACGAGGGGCTCCTCGGCGTGCTCCAGCTGGCGGTCGATGCCGGACAGGAAGTCCTCGTGCGTCAACTCGAACGCATGGTGATCGGTGCCGTACAGCTTGGCGACGCGCTCGGCGTGACCCAGCTCGCTCTTGTCCTCGGGATAGCCGACCGTGAACGTCGAGATCTTGCGGCCCAGCTCGCGCACCAGGAACGCGACCGTGCCGCTGGAATCCACGCCGCCCGACAGGAAACAACCGAGCGGCACGTCGCTCATCAAGTGGGACTCGAGCGTCTTGGCGAACAGCTCCTTCAAGCGCGCCTTGGACTCCTCGTAACTGCACTCGATGGGCTCGACCTTCGCGGGATCCCAGTAACGGTGCTCGTCATGCTGCTTGCCGTCGATCACCAGGAAGTGACCAGGGCGCAGCTTGCGAATGCCGCCGAAGAACGTGCGCTCGCCCGGTACGTAGCCGAGCGTCAGATACGCGTCGACCAGGTCGGGCTCGGGGGCAGCCTTCACGCGGTTCGACGCCAGGATCGCGCGGATCTCGGACGCGAACAGCCAGTCGCCGTCGACCTGGGCCAGGTACAGCGGCTTGATGCCCAAACGATCTCGCGCGATGACGACGCGCCCGTCGCGCAGGTCGTGGATCGCCAACGCGAACATGCCCTGCAGCTTGCCGATCAGGTCCGTGCCCCATTCGCGCCAGCCGTGGACGAGCACCTCGGTGTCGCACTCCGAGCGGAAGGTGTGGCCGGCCGCATCGAGCTCGGCACGCAGCGCGCGCCAGTAGTAGATCACGCCGTTGTAGGTCGTCCAGATCTCTTGCGCCGGATCGGCGAACGGTTGCGCGCCCGCTTCGGACAGATCCAGGATCGACAAACGGCGATGTCCGAACCCGACGAACCCCAACTCCTTCTGCCCGCGGCCGTCGGGGCCGCGATGCTCGATGCTGTCCGTCATCACCTGCAGCATGGCCGGATCGACGGAGGCGCGCGTGTCTCCGAGGACGATTCCGGCGATGCCACACATGTCAGATAGTCCGTCGCGCTACTTGTCGCCGACGAACGCGACCATGTGCCGCTCTTCGTTCTCGAACGTCACGTCTCGCACACCGGTCAGGCCGCGGACCTCAAACATCTTCTGCACCTCGAGCGGCGTGTAGCGGTACTGGTAGCGCGGGCTGTAGTTGTCGAACAGGCTGACCGCTTGTTCGCGGCGCGTCGTGTTCTGGATCGGGCTCGCTTCGCCGCGCAGCTTGGCGACGAACAACACCAGGAAGCGGTGCACCGGCGCCATGAGCATGCACAGGCTGTAGAGCAGCTTGACCGGCAGGCGACTGGTGAAGAAGCGGATGATGCGGTTGGGGACGCCCACCCAGAACTCGCGCTTGCGATACAGCTGGACGTACACGCGACCGCCCGGCTTGCCCGTCTTCAGGAATCCGTCGAACGCGCGCTCGGTGCTGGGGGTGTGGTGCAGCACGCCCGAGGTGTGGATGTGATCGAACGTCTCGGGCGCGAACGGCGGCTCCATGACGTTGCCCTGGACGAAGTGCACGAACGGCGCACGATCGCCCGCGTGCTCGGCGCGCATCTGGTTGGCGCGCACGACCGAGCGCGACAGGTCCATGCCGACGACCTCGGCGCCGTGCTTGGCGACCGAAGCGGTCAACCGGCCGTTGCCGCAACCCGCATCGAGCACCATGCGCCCGTCGAGTTCCGACGCCTCCAGCTTGACCGCGTCCAGGAACTCGTCCTTGCGCAACGCCAGGTCGTCCTTGAACCACGTCTTGTCGCCGTACTGGTAGTTCTGCCACTGCAGGCTGAAGCTCTCGTTCGAGCGTTTGTCGAAGCGCGAACTGTCGACCTTGCCCAGCTGTTGCGCGACGGACTCGAGGCCTTCGATCGCACCGATCTTGTCCTTGTGGTGATGGAACCATTCGGTGTACTCGTCGAACGCGTTACGGATGACGCGCGGGACGCCCTCGATGATCGGGTACACGAGCGCACAGCCCGAGCAGTCCAGCAGCCCTTCGATCACGTCCTCGGCGTACGCGGCACCGGCTTGGGCGCCCAACGGATCGGCTTCGGTCTGGAAGGCGTGGCAGTCGAGGGTCGCCGCACACGAGGGGCAGCGCAGGAGTTCGTTGAGTCGGGCTTTCATCGGTCGTTTCCGTCTTGTCCCACCGTGATCGGCGGCACCGGGTTCCCCGCATCCTCGCGGGTTCGGGGGTGATTCTCCACGGCGGCTCGCCAGGAGTGAAGGACGCGGTCGGCAACCCCGTCCCAAGTCTGTGTTTCGGCGTGGGCGCGGATCGCGGCTTCGTCCCAGTCGGCGGCGAGGGCCGTCCGCAAGGCATGGGTCAGGGCGTCGACGTCGTCGGCGGGCGAGAAGATCGTGCCGCAGGTGGGGGGCAGCATCGCGCGCACCTCGCCGACCTCGCCAACGACGGCGGGGCGGCCGCAGGCCTGGGCCTCGAGAACGACGTTCGGGGAGCCTTCGTAGCTGGAGGCCAGCACGAACAGGTCGGCCGCGGACAGGTAGCTTGCGACGCGCTCGGGTGGCTGGGCCCCAGCGAAGTGCACGCGCGACTCGAGGCCGAGCTCGGCGACGAGCGTCCGCAGCTCGGCGCTGTTGTCGCCCTCGGCGCCACCACCGCCGACCACCGCGAGCCGCAGCCCCGGGTTGGTGTCGGCCAGCTTGGGCAGGGCGGCGATCACGCGCTGGAAGCCTTTGCGCGGCGAGAGGTTGCCCACGGTCACGAGCCAGGTCGCGTCCGGCTCGAGCCCGAGCTCCGCACGTGCCGCTTTGCGGTCACCGACGGTGTATTGCTCGCAGTCGACGCCGTTCGGCACGACCTGGATCTTCGCGCGGTCGACGCCGAGCTTCACGGCGTGGTCCGCCAGTTCGGTGGACACGGCGACGATGCGGTCGGCGCGCTGCAGGGCCCAGGCCATCTTGCGGCGACGCGGCGCGTCGTCGAACAGCCAAACCAGCGTCCCGCGCAGCGTGACGACGACGGGCAGGCCGAGGTCGCGACCCAGCAGGACGGCGGCGTAAGCGTCGGGCCACGCGAAGTGTGCGTCGATCAGGTCCGGCTCCGCGTTCGCCAGCCGGCGCGCGGTGGCCCGCGCCGAGCGGTAGAGGAACCACCCGTCGAAGCGCTTCAGGAATCGCGGGACGTACCAGAACGTCGGGTGCTCGACGATCAGCCCGTCACGCTCCTCGTTCATCGGGACGTCCGTGCGTTCCTTGCGGAACCAAGGCGTCGGCGCGATCACGTAGACGGACAGGACCTCCGGCCGATCCGCAAGCGCCGAGACCCTGCGATGGACGAACACACCGTGCGTCGGACGCGTCGGGTCGGGGTAGGTGGAGCTGAGGACGAGGGCCTTCATCACAGGGACCGCGTTGGGGCCAACACGGCGTCTCACGAGGACCGAACGTCACCCACTGCGGCCCGCGCGGTTCCGGGCGGGATGGGGGGATCGGGGGGGCGCGAGGCGCAGGCTGGAGGAGCGGGGTACCGGAGTCAGGATCGGCGCGCGAGAGGGCCTCTGTTGACCTCCAGACGGCCTTTTTTGGACCAGGCCCACGGTCCTGGAAGCCCTTGGGGCAACCCGATGTGCCGAATGTCCCGGCCGGGGCGCGTTTCCAGCCACTCTGGGGCGCTTTCGGCCACCATGGAACTCAGGCCGAGGAACGTCGCGTCCGCAGCAGGATCGAGTCGAGAATGCCCAGGATCCCGGCCACCAGACACATCCAGAAGCCGCTCAAGAGATGGCACTCGGCCAGGTCCCCGAGCTTCACCTGGACCATCGCGGTGCCCAGCGCGAAGACGTCCAGCATCGCCCATTCGTCGAGGCCCATCGTCAGGCGCATGACCTTGGGACCGGCGGGTCGGAAGCGCACCCACAAGCCGAGGATCGCGCGGAGGATGGGCGAGCCGATGACCCAGATCCACAGCGCGCTCGCCATCGACCATTGGTTCCACGACGCCATCTTGACCGTCGTCGTGAGGAGGCGGAATTCGCTCTCGATCGTGCCGATGTAGGGGACCTTGCCGCTGACCCAGAACACGGGCGTCGTCAACGTCAGGATCAGCATGACGGCGAAGGCGAGTGCGACGATGCGATCGAGCGGACGTTGGCTGGTGGGACCGGGTTCGTGACGGTTCGGCTCGAGTCGCGCGAGCCCCATCGTACACAGCATCGACAGGACGATCGCAGCGCCGTACAGCTCGATTCCGACCTCGGAACGGCCTTCTACGAGCGAAATGGTCTGGCCGCCGATCACGGGTCCCATGCGAATCGCACCGACGAACAACGCGATGATCAACACGTCGAGCATCGACCACTTGCCGAGGAACTCGAGCCAGACGAACGCGGCTTCCCGCTTCTTGCTGTGTTGGAATTGGAACCACAGCGCACACAACGCCAGCAGTTTGGCCACAGGGAAGACCATCGAGAACACGAACACGATCGTCGCCAGGATCGGGTTGCCCGCGTTCCAGAAACTCTCGACGCCGCGCCAGATCGAGAACGTCTCGGGCGACTTGAGGAAGCGCTGGAACGTGACCGTCGGCACCAGGTACGACCAGATCAACAGGGCCCATGCCGTGACCATCCCGGCCAGGACGATGTAGTGGCCCGCGGTGCGCTGCACCTTGTGGCCTCCATCTCCTGGGATCTTCGGGGACGGAAGGTGGTCGGCCATGTGGGAACGATGCTACGCCGCCCGCGGGACCGTTTCGAGCAGCATTCGGGCCCGTCCGACCCTCCGTTTACGGATCCGACCTGACCCCGGGGGACGACCCCGACCCTGGTTGGCTCCCTGGAGGGCTGGTAGAACCCGTCCTCCCCCCGAACTCACACCCTGCCATGACCGACTCCAATTCACCGTCCGACCCGAGTGGCCCCGGCCCGGAAGCCCAGTCCTCTCTCATCCCCAAGCTGGGGATCGGCGAGTGGGTCGTCTTCGCCATCCTCGCCGGGATGATCGCGGCGGCGAACATCTACACGACGCTGCTGATCGGTTGGGGCGACACGGGTTCGATCGTCGCCGTGCTCGCGTCCGTGTTGCTCTTGGGCATCATCGGCAAGAACAAGCCGTCGATCTACACGCTGAACCTGGGGCAGACGATGGTCAGCGCGGGCGGCGGCGTCGGGTTCGCGGTCGCGAGTTACGCGGCGGTCTATGTGGCCGAGCCGGAGTTCGATCCCGAGTGGTACTACCTGGTCCCGATGTTCGCGTCGATGGGCATGTTCGGCGCGATCGTCGGCACGTCCGTCCGCAAGCAGATGGTGAAGTACTTCTTCCCGTCGGGCACGGCGTGCGCGGTGATTCAGCACGCGGTGACGCGCGAACGCGCTCCGGGCGAACGGAACCGTCCCGTGTACATGCTCAAGCTGTGGGGCACGATCGCGGGGGCCCTGACCTTCCCGACACTCGTGTCGTTCAAGGAGGGCGCGGGCAAGCTGCTGCAGGGCATCGAAGTCAAGCTGGGCTTCTCGCGCTTGCCGTCCATGGGCGTTGGCGTCGAGCCTCTGTATTACGGCATCGGACTCGTCGTCGGCCCGCGCGTCGGGTTGGGCATGCTCATGGGGTCGCTCGCCGTGCCGCTCTTGATCGAGCCGGAGTTGGCGAATCGAGGCATGTCGTCCCAGGTCGGTGACTGGGTGAAGTGGTCCGCCATCGCGGTGCTGACCATTCCGACGTTTGCGACGATCGTCTTCGCGTATCTCTACAAGTCGACGTTCAGCAACCCCTCCCAGTTCAAGCCGGGCCATACGACCTATGTCGCGCCGGCCAGTCGCAAGCCCCTCTACATGATCATCGGCGTGATCTGCGCGCCGATCATCTCGTTCACCGCATGGAAGGTCTTCGGTCTTCCGTGGTGGGTCTCGATCGTGACGATGGGGATCGCCTGGCCGCTCTGCATCGTCAACGGGCGCGTGACGGGGGACACGGACATCAACCCGGTGCGCCTGGTCGCGATCGTCCTGCTGTCCGCGTTCTTCTGGATGATCAAGATCGAGATCGAGGCGCCCACGGCGATCACCATGCTGGGCATGGCGGTCGTCGGCGGCACGATGGCCTCGGTCGCGGTCGACATGATGCAGGACTACCGCACCGGCCACCTGCTGGACCAGGATCCTGGCCATCAGACGACCGTTCAGTTCGTGGGTGTTGTCGTGGGCGCGATCGCCGCGATCCCGATGCTGAACCTGCTGCTCACCAAACTCGGTGGCGTGGGCGGTGACAGTGTCCTCAAGGCACCCGGTGCAAGGGTCTGGGCTGGCATGGCCGACGCGATGCGCGGCGGGTTCGACTTCTCGCCTGAACTGATCTGGATGATCGCGATCGTCAGTGTCGTCGGTGTCGGTTACGCCTGGCTGACGGTCCTGCCGAAGACGGCGGGCTACATGCCCAGCCTGTTCGGTGTGGGCATCGGTCTGCTCGTCGGGCCCGAGGCGTCCGCAGCGATCCTGATCGGTGGTTTGATCCGCATCGCCGTCTCGAAGGTCTACGAGATCCGCGCGACCGACGAGGAGTCCCTGGCCGTCGCCAAGGAGGACGCCTCGAACGACACCATGCTCGCGGGCGCGTCGATCTTCGCGGCGGCTGCCATCATCAGCATCCTGCTGATCCTGGCGACGACCTTCATGGATGCCGTCAACTGGACGAAGTACCGCTTCTTCCTGTAAGGGATGCGCGGAAGGGACCTCCCAGGACCTCCCATCAAGGCTAGTCTCTGGGCCCGGTCCGCCGGGCCCAGACGACATGAGCCGATCCAACGACGACCTCGTGAACGGGCTGCTTGCAGCTCTCGAGCATTCGCCCGACAACCTGCCGCTGATCCGGCAGCTGGCGGTGACCTTGATGGACCTCGAGCGGTACGCCGAGGCGGAAACCTGGCTGCGCAAGGGCCTGGCCATCGACGGCCAGTCCGACGCGTTGCGCATCGTGCTCGCGCGCTGCTACGTGAAGCAGAACAAGGTCAGCCACGCGCAGGTGCTGATCGACCTCATGGTCGAGCGCACGCCGCCGGTGGCGGAGGCTTGGATGTTGCGCGGACAGATCGAACTCGCCGCGCGCAGCTTGAACACGGCGCGCGAGGCGTTCCAG
>JAJDEX010000469.1 GCA_029259575.1 Planctomycetota bacterium
CTGCATCTGCCCGGGCACCAGCTCCTGGCAGAGCCTTCTCGGCCGGGTCGACAACGCGCGCGCCAATCTCCGCGAAGCCGCAGCGGCAGCCGTCCGACATGGGGCCTCCGGTTGGCTGGTCACCGACTGGGGCGACTTCGGACACTGGCAGCCCTACCTGACCGCCTGGCCAGGACTGCTCCTGGGGGCCTCGTTCGGTTGGAACGCGGACCTCGAACTCCCCCACCTGGACCGTGCCCTCGACGCGATCGTGTGGAGCGAGGACCCAGGACTCGGGCGCATCGTGGTCGATCTCGGACTCGCACACCGCAAGCTCGAGTCCCCTGCGCGCAACGCGACCAGCCTGTTCCAGCTCCTGCGACGTCCATACCTGACGCTGCCGAACACGTGGTGTCCGGACCTCGATGAAGCCGGGTTGGTCGCCTACATCGGACACGTGAAGGACGAGTTGTTGCCCCAGCTGGAAGCCTGGACCTCCGGGCGCATCGAAACGACCGACCTCCTGATTGCAAGCCGCATCACGCTCTGCGCTGCGGAGCTCGGCCGTGCATGGCTCGCCTGTGGGCCAGGCGCAGCGCTGTCGGCCATTCCCGGTGTGACGAGACTGGACCTCGCCAGCCAGCTCTCGGACCTGGCGGACCAGCAGCGCGCCGCTTGGGAAACCACGAGTCGGCCGGGTGGAGCGGACGACAGTGCGAACAAGCTGCGCGACGTTGCCGCCGCGCTTCGGGGCCCGGAGTAGCGCGCGCCTAGAGGCCGTGTGGGAACCACCCCAGCGTGCGACACAGGAACAGCGCGCCAGACAGGCCAGCCAAGACGAGGGTCGACCGCGGCCCGGTCACGCCGAACGAATGAGCTAGGGCCGCGACCAGGAAGCCGGGCACCAATGCCGCTGCTGCGAAGACCAACGTCGCATCACGCCCGAAGGCACCGGGTACGGCGGTGTCCAGGAATGCGCTGGCGGTGGTCCCCGCCAGCAACCCGAACAGCACCGACTCCACGGCTCGTCCTCGATCGTCGTTCTGGAGGTAGCGATCCAGCGCGAGGTAGGTGGCACCCATGGCCATGGCCAAGCTCAAGATGCGAGGTTCGACATCGGTCCAGCCAAGCACATCGGCCCAAGCGCCTGTCATCGCGCAGCCGGCGAACAGGATCCCATCGCGGCGACGACGATCACCCGCCATCAGGAGCCCGATCATGAGCAGGACCAAGGCACCTTGGCCGCCCGCTCGCAGACCTTCGGTCGCGCAGGTGCGGCGCAACGACCTGGGCCGCACCAGGGTCGTGGTCGGGGCCCGACTGTCGAGGAAGCCGCGGGTGGGCAGCCCGTCGTGGAAGAACACCCACAACTGCTCGAAGTGAGCTGGGCTGGTGTCGAAGAAGAAGTCCATCCCGTACTCCAGCTGGTCCGGGATGCGAGACCACGGCGCGAACCGAACGACCTCGACCCCCAGCGCGGACATGTTCAACTCGTCGTGCTCGAGCCAATTCACGGCGACGAACGTCAAAGGAATCGAGTCTCCGCTCGGCAGGCCCAGGACCTGGTGCAAGGCCACGTAGTCTCGAATCCCCGAGGCTCCGGCCGCGACCTCAGCCGCGGTGACGATCCCGTCACCATCGGCATCCAGATCCGGCAGCACCTCGACCAGCGACAGGGCTTGGAGGTGTGTCGTGACGCGCACCCCGTCCAGCATCACGTCGATCCTGGAAGCACTTTCCGAGTTGGGGTGCAGGCCCGCAGCGAGGAGCGACAGGCCGGAAACGAGACCGAAGAGCATGGTCGTGGATCATGCCGGGACCAGCCCCCCGCCTCCAGCGTTGGAAGCCCGTTCACGAACGGGAATCCCGGAATCTGACGATCTCGTTTCGGCTCAACCCTTCCCCGGAGAACGGACGATCCAAACGATTCACGTCAGAGTTCCCCCGATGACCCAACTCCCCTACGCCTTCATCGCCCGCCATCCGATCTTGGATCGGAACCGCGAGGTGCATGGGTACGAGCTGCTGCACCGCTCGGGATGGGACGGGGTCTATCGCGCCAGCGACCCGGACAAGGCGACGCTGGAGTTGCTGAACACCTCGATGTTGGTCAACCGGCTGCAGGACCTGACCGACCACAAACTGGCGTTCGTGAACGTCACGGAGAACCTGCTCGATCAGGACGTTCTGCGCGTCGTGCCGGCGGAGCACACCGTCCTCGAAATGCTCGAGTCCATCCGCCCGACGCCTGAAGTGGTGAAGGCGATCCGAGAGCTCCATGACGTAGGCCACCGCATCGCCTTGGACGACTTCGACGGCGACGAAGCTTGGGCACCGGTGATCGCGTTCGCCGACTACGTCAAGGTCGACTTCCAAGCCGTTCCGGTCGATCTCCGGCGCTCCATCATCGAGCGTTGGAAACGTCCGGGGCTGAAATTCCTGGCCGAGAAGATCGAGTCCCACGAGGAGTTCCAGGAGGCACTCCAGCTGGGCTACGACCTGTTCCAGGGCTTCTTCTTCTGCAAGCCCGAGACGAGTGCGCGGCGAGAGGTTCCGCAAGGCAAGGTCAACCACCTCGAGTTCTTGCGCGAGATCAGCCGCCCGGAACCGAACCTGGATGTCCTCGCGGACCTCATCCGGCGTGAGATCTCGCTCTCCGCCAAGCTCCTGCGCTACATCAATTCGGTCCACTTCGGCGTACGAGCCGAGATGACCTCGATCCGGCAAGCTCTGGTGCACCTTGGGGAGCGCCCGCTGAAGCGTTGGGGCACCCTGATCGCACTCGCCGGACTGGCCAGCGACAAACCGTTGGAGTTGATCCGCACGTGCCTCGTGCGCGCGCGCTTTTGCGAGCAACTGGCCTCCAGGTTGAACCTCGGGGAGCGGTCCCTCGATCTGTTCCTGACCGGCATGTTCTCGGCACTCGATGCGTTGACGGATCGCCCCTTGGGCGAGGCTCTCGGTGAGCTGGGCGTCGATCGGGAGATTCAAGGAGCCATCGAGGGCGACGCGACCGACCTCGGACGCGCATTCGCCTTGGCCCGCGCCTGCGAGCGGGGCGACGATCGCCTCTATCGCGTCATCGCGGGCCACTTCGGCCTGGACGAGAACGATGTCGCCAGGTTGTGGACCGAGTCGCTCATCTGGGCGGACGAGACGTTCGCGCCCGAGCGCAACGCCGCTTGAGGAGGCCCTGGTGGGTCCGGGGGGATCCCCCTACGGGCTTCCATTACGGCCAGTGCGCTCAATCTGGGTCCAGATAAGGTCGAAGAGAACGGCGGTCCCTCATGTTCCGTCGCCCCCACCTCCTGGTCCGCCAACCGATCCTCGATCGAACCGGTGAGATCCAAGCCTACGAGCTGCTCTACCGACCCCCTCCGGGCGAGCCGCTGCATCCCGAAGAGGCCACTCGAGCTGTGATTCGGGACACGTTCCTTCTGCACGGTCTCGAAGCGGTGTCCAGCGGTGTCGATGTGTTCATCAACATCCCGGAAGCACTGCTCGAAGACGAGACGTTGTACGGACTGCCCAAGGAGCACGTCGTCCTGGAGGTGCTCGAGGACGTTCCTCCCACGCCTCGGAACGTGTCTGCCGTGAAGGCGCTGCGCGCTGCGGGCTACCGCATCGCGATCGACGACGTCGTACACATCGAGACGCACGGCGCGTTGCTGGACCACGCCGACATCATCAAGGTCGATTTCATGGATTCGACCCCGGAGCAGCGCAGAGCGCTGATGCAACTGCCCGGCCGATCCTCGCAGAAGATGCTCGCGGAAAAGGTCGAGACCCTCGAAGAGCGCGACGAAGCCAACGCCTTGGGTTTCGAGCTGTTCCAGGGATTCTGGTACCGCCGTCCCCAGGCCGTTCCGGTTCGCAACCTTGCACCCAACAAGAGCGCAGCCATCGGCCTGATCGCCAAGCTGAACGACGGTGTTCACGATCCGGACGAGATCGCCGCTTCCATCAAGCATGACATCGGGTTGACCACTCGACTGCTGACGTACCTGAACTCGGCAAGTTTCGGACTGCAGATCCAGCTGAGCTCCGTGCGCCAGGCTGTGATTCACCTGGGCGAACAGCCCTTGCAGCGCTGGGCCACCATGGCTGCCTTGGATCAACTGGCGGATGGACGTCCACCGATCTTGACCCGCGTCGCCCTGGAACGCGCCCGCTTCTGCGAACTGGTCGCGGAGTTCATGGGCATGGACGACCCCGGTTCCTCCGCCTTCTCGGTCGGGCTGCTCTCGACCCTGGACACCCTGCTCGGCACGACCATGGAGCGCGCGATCGCACCGCTCGGGCTGCCGGACGACGTCAGTCGTGCACTCAGTGCGCGTGGCGGCATCCTGGGGCGCCTGCTCGCCCTGGCCGAAGCCTGCGAGCTCGGTAGGGACGCGCTCGTGAACATGCGTCTCGTGAGCCTCGGGCTGCAATGGGAACGCATCGTTCCCCTTTGGCCTCTGGCGCAGGACTGGGCGGAAGGCATCACCTCCGCAGCGAACCGACGCGACGACGCGGCCTAGGATTTCCGGCCCAAGAGGGCCAGGTCCAGCGCTTCCTCGACGCGGTCCAGGAAGCGGAACTCCAGACGCTCGCGAACGGCAGCCGGGATGTCCTCGAGGTCGGCGCGATTGCGCCCAGGCAGCAGCACGGTCTTGATCCCGGCGGCTTGGGCGGCCAAGACCTTCTCCTTGATGCCGCCCACGGGCAACACGAGCCCCTGCAGGCTCACCTCGCCCGTCGCGGCAACCGTGTCCCGCACCCGGCGACCGGTCAGCAAGGACGCCAGGGCCAGCACGAGAGGCACGCCTGCGCTGGGACCGTCCTTGGGTACCGCGCCTGCGGGAAGGTGAATATGGATGTCGTTCTCGCGGAAGAACTCGGGAGCCACTCCCAGGTCGAGCCCGCGGCCGCGAACCAGGGTCAGGGCGGCCTGGGCGCTCTCGCGCATCACGTCACCGAGTTGACCCGTGAGGATCAACTGGCCCTTGCCCGGAATCGCCGTCGCCTCGACGAACAGGATCTCGCCGCCGACAGCGGTCCACGCCAAACCGGTTGCGACGCCGGGAGTCGAAACGCGACGACGCACGTCGTGATCGAACGGCGCGGGACCCAGGATCGTCTCGACATCCTCGGCGCGGATCACCAGGGGCTTGCGCCGGCGACCTCTGGCGAAGTGCGTGGCAGCATGACGGCACAAGGCGCCCACCGCGCGCTCCAGACCGCGCACGCCAGCCTCGCGCGTGTGGTTGCGAATCAACTCGCGCAACGCGCCCGCCTGGATCTTGCAAGGGGCCCCACCGGACGCCATGCGACCGAACTGGGCCGTGGTCAAGCCAGCGGCCTCGAGTTGCTTGGGCACCAGGTAGCGCTTGGCGATCTCGAGCTTCTCCTGTTCGGTGTAGCCTGGGATCTCGATGACCTCCAGGCGATCGCGAAGCGGTCCGGGGATGGCGTGCAGGACGTTGGCGGTCCCGATGAAGAACACGCGCGACAGATCGAATGGAACGCCGAGGTAGTTGTCGGTGAACGTGTTGTTCTGGGCCGGATCGAGGACCTCGAGCAAGGCGGCGGACGGGTCGCCGTGGATCCCCGAGCCAAGCTTGTCGAGCTCGTCCAGCATGAACACGGGATTGCTCGCGCCCGCCTTGCGCAACGAGGTGATGACGCTGCCCGGCATCGCACCGATGTAGGTGCGCCGGTGCCCACGAATCTCGGCTTCGTCGTGAACGCCGCCCAGACTGAGGCGCGAGAACTCCAGCCCCAACGCGCGCGCGACGCTGCGCCCCAGCGACGTCTTGCCGACGCCGGGCGGGCCGACCAGGCACAGGATCGTCCCCTGACCTCGCGGATTCAGCTTGCGCACCGCGAGCGTCTCGAGGATGCGCTTCTTGACCTTCTCGAGGCCGTAGTGGTCCTCGTCCAGGATCCGCGCCGCTCGGTCCAGGTCGAGGTTCTCCTTGGTCAGAACGTTCCACGGCAGCTCCGTGACGACCTCGAACCAGGTGCGCAGCGTCGGATGCTCGGGCGACTGTTCGGGAAGGCGCGCGAGCCGTTTGAGCTCCTTGCGCGCCTGCCGATCGACGTCGTCGGGAAGCTGCAGCTCCTTCAACCGGATGCGCAGGTCCTCCAGCTCCTCGTCGGCGTCCTCCTCGTCCCCCAGCTCGCGCCGGATCGCGCGAAGCTGCTCGCGCAGGAAGTACTCGCGCTGCGCATCGTCCAGCGAACCCTTCGTGTCCTGGCGAATCTTGGCGGACAGGGCGAGGACCTCTTGCAGGTCCCCGAGGACGTGCATCAAGCCTTCCAGGCGTTCCCTCAGATCCACGGTCTCGAGCAAGCGTTGCTTGTCGGCCAACGGCGCATCCATGAACGTGCAGACCAGGTCGGCGAGCTGGGTCGGCGAGTCCATCGCCGCGACGGCCGGACCGAGGTCCTCGGGGGCGCCGGGGGCCAGGTCGATGACCTCGCCGGCACGCGCCTTGAGAGCACGGAACAGCGCGGTGAGCCCTTTGGTGGGCTCAGGTGCGTCCGGGATGCGCTCGACGCGGGCGACCAGATAGGGCTCGGTCTGCACGTAGTCCACGATGCGGAAGCGCTCGTGCGCCTGGCAGATCGCGTTGTGCCGTTCGTCCGAGATCGGCCAGTAGCGCAGGATCTCGGCGACCGTCCCGACCTCGTAGAGGTCACCGGGCTCGGGCACCTCCTGGTCGGGATCCCGTTGCAACAAGAGGCCCACCGGCTTGCTGGTCTGGACGGCGGCTTGGATCGCCGCGATCGTCCGTTGACGTCCCACCATCAGAGGCAGGGCGACACCCGGGAACAGAATCATGTTCCGCACGGGCAGCACGATCAGCTCGGTCGGAGCCTCTTTGGCCTTCCGCTTGCGCGGGGCCTTCTTCGTTCGTTTCTTCGCCAAGGGTTGTGCTCTGCTGGTCCGCAGGCGGAGCCCACGGGAAGCGAGGAGTCTGGCCCGCAGGCGCTCCGGGTTCAACCGCGGAGCGACCTAGAAGCTGGCGAGCTGGACGTTGTTCTCGCCCGCGTGGCGCCAGGACTCGAGAGCGCCTTGTTTGGTGACCTCGCAGACGTCCGGGACGCCCACGATGGACAGTCCGTCGATTTCATCGTCGAACGTCTCGTACCAACGGTTCTCCGGCTGGCTGCAGCAGGAACCGTCAGCGATGGCGTCGCCGCGCACCTCGAACAGACCGTCCGACGCGACTCGAAAGAAGTCGCCATCACGCGTGAAGGAAATCCGGGCTTCGACCAGTTCCATGGTGCGTGGATTCGGAACCGGACGTGCGCGGAGCAGTGCCCAGTTGCGAGCGGCTCTTGCCGTGGTTGCGTCAGGAGCATCGACGATGAAGCGAGTGGACTCCAACGGTCCCGCGCCAAGCTCGGCCAGGTTCTGGTCCGAGTGGCCGAGCAACATGACGACCTTGACTCCCGTCAGGTCATACCCGTTCTGCTCCCCGCCTTCGAAGGCCCAGGCAGCGATCCCGTTGCGGCCCATTTCGTAGACCTCGCCCGCGTGGTGACACGGGCCACACCACACCGAGGCGGAGCGCGCCTCGACGTACTGGCCGAAGGGCTGAGGAGCGGGCACGGACCTGGCGATCACGCGTGTGGCGAGGATCGCTGCGAAGAGCACGAGCAAGATGAGGGGCAGTCGCTTCATGGTGGTCCTCCGGGGACGTCTACAGGATCGCCGCACCTCGGCTCTGGAAGCAAGAGCGGTCGCTCTGGCAATTCTCGGGATCGACCACCATGCGGTCCGGGCCCATGATGGTCTGCGTTTTCTGGCACCAGCAGTGCCTGCTGCGATCCAACACGTCGCTCGGCTCGTGCGGGATCGCCTGGGTGACCATGAGCTTCTTGCTCACGAGGTCCTTGCAGTACGGCCCGAACGGCCTCTTCGGCTTGGCTTCGGTCATGGCGATCAGCTCCTGGAGATGGCGCGGAAGGCGCGGGTGATGAGACCTTTCGTGAGCGGCACCTTGTAGCCGTTCTCGGACAGCGGCGCGGCACCGGCGAGGGCACCCTCGCGGGCCAACTCGATGGTCTCGTCGTTCAGGTCACGACCGATGAGGCGCGCTTCGACCTCCTCGACACGCCACGGCGTCGGAGCGACGGCCCCGAGCACGATGCGCGCCGCGGTGATCTTGCGTCCGTCGAGCGTCAGGTTGAGAGCCACAGCGCCAACTGCGAAGTCGTACGAGCTGCGCTCCTTGAACTTCAAGTAGGTGCTCTTCGAACCCTTGGCAGGCGCAGGAATCGTGATCCGGGTCAGCACCTCGTTGGGCGCCAAGGTCGTCTCGCGGAGCACGTTGCCGGAACTGGGCAAGGTGAAGTAGTCCTGCATCGACGACGTGCGCTTCCCGTTGGGACCGACGATCTCGACCGAAGCGTTCAAGGCGACCAACGCGGGCGCGGTGTCGGACGGATGCACGATCCAGCTCGGACCGGCGCCCAGAATGGCGTTGTACTTGTTCCGACCGAACTGGCTGAAGCACTCACGTCCACCCTTCTTCAGGCAGACCATCTCCTCGGCGCGGTAGTACCAACAGCGGGGCCGCTGGTTCAGGTTGCCGCCGATCGTACCCACGGCGCGAATCTGCGGGCTGGCGACCGAGCGCGCTGCTTCCGCCAACGCGGGAAACGTCGTGACGATGCGCTCGTCCTCGTAGATGTCTTGCAGCGTGGTCAGCGCGCCGAGCGTCAGGCTGCCGTCGCTCCCCCACGTCGCGCCAGCGAGCCCGGGGATCGACTTCAGGTTGACCAGGCGCTCGGGCTCCACCAGGTGGTGCTTCAGCTCGGTCAACAGGTCTTGTCCACCCGCGACGAGCCGGGACGACTCATCGCCCTCCGCCGTCGGGAGCAGGGCGATGGCTTCCTCGAGGGAAGCCGGCAAGCGCATTTCGAAGGCCTTCATGGCTCAGCTCCTCCCCAGGGCCGCGAGGACCTTGTCGGGCGTCATCGGTAGGTGGCGCACACGGGCGCCGCAAGCGTTGTAAATGGCATTGGCGATCGCGCTGTGCCCCGGGATCCCGGTGGCTTCCGCGACGCCCTTGGTGGTCGAGAAGTCGTCGTCATCGTCGATGATGGCGACCATCTCGGGCATCTCCTGGATGCCGGCGATCTTGTAGTCCTCCAACTGGTCGCTGAGCATGAAGCCGAAGTCGTGGTCCAGGACCCGCTCCTCGAACAGGCCATAGGACAACGCGCCGATCATGCCGCCGTTGATCTGACTGCGCACGGCCGCACGGTTCAGCGGCAGCCCCATGTCCTGGATGCAGACCATCTTCAGGACTTGGACATGACCAGTCAGGGTGTCGACACGCACACGCGCCGCTTGTGCCCCATGCGCTCCACCGGAGTGCAGGTTGGGTTGGAACTCACCCATCGTGGTCAGGGTCTCGCCGCCGAGCAGCGCGCACGCGTCCCGGAAACTCAACTTCTGGCCGTCGGCGTTCGCGACCTCGCCATTCTTCCATGTGAACGCATCGACCTCGCCGCCGATCGCATCGACCAGCTTGGCTTCGAGCGCGCGACGAGCCTGGACGGCCGCATCTTGGATCGCGGGGGCTTGGCTGCCCGTCGTCACGCTGCCACCGCTGGCGACCGAGGACGGCAACACGCTGTCGCCGATCTTCGCGGTGACGCCGTGGAGCGGGAGGCCCAGCTCCTCGGCGACGATGCCCGCGACGTACGTGCGGGAACCGGTGCCCAGGTCCTGGACGGCGACGCTGGACGTCACCGAACCATCGGCCTCGATGCGGACTTCACAGTGCGCGCCGGGTCGTGCGCCCGCGCCCCACTGGGAAACGCCGAACCCGATGCCCTCGGCCATGCCGTCCGCGTCCGGCTTGCCGGGTTCCTTGCGGTTGGGGTGTTCGTTCCAACCGATCTCCAGGGCGACGCGGTCCAGTTGACGCAAATGGACCTCGCTGTCGAGGTTCAACTTGCGGAACTCCAGCGGATCGAAACCCACGGAGTACGCGAGTTCGTCGACCACCGATTCCATGCCGAACGACGCCTGCGGATGTCCCGGCGCGCGCATGGCGCGGTTGGCGTCCATCGCGGTGTAGACGCTGCCGACCTGGGCGTAGCGCTTCTTGACCTCGTAGATGTAAGGAGGCGTCGGCAGCGCGCCGCCCCCCATGCCGCCGTACTTCTCGGCGGTCGCCTTCAGGGCCACGATCTTCCCGTCCTTGGAGGCGCCGGCGTGATAGCTCTGGGTCGAGCCCGAGCGGTTGCCGGCCATCAGGAACTCCTGGCGGCGGTCGAGCATCAGGTGCACCGGGCGCTCGACGGCCAGAGCGACGCGACAGGCGGCGAGTCCCTCGAGTCCCGCGCCGAACTTGGAGCCGAAGCCCCCACCCATGTTCTGGCAGATGACGCGCACGTCGCGCTGGCTCAGGCCCAGCATGCTCGCGTACATGCCGACCGAATCGGAGACCATCTGGGTCGAGGGGTAGACGGTGGCCTTGCCCCCTTCCAGGTGCACCACGCAGCCATGCGTTTCGAGACAAACGTGATGCTGGATCGGGACGCTGTAGTCCTGTTCGACCACGCCATCGGCGGTGGCCAGCAACTCGAGGACGTCCTCCTCGTCGCCTCGCGCACCGTCTTCCTCGACGTTCGGCCCGCCACGCCGCCCTTGTCGCAGTCGAGGCGCGTCGTTGGCCGTCACCTGCCCGCGGGTGACCATCGGGTTGTCCTCGGGCTCGAACTCGAGGATCACCGCTCGGGCTGCGTCCTCGGCCAGTTCCGGCGTCTCCGCGGCCACCACCGCGACGACCGAATCGTCACCCAGGAACTGCACGGCCTCCTTGCCGCCGTCCCACACCTCGGCGTGCACGACGCCAGCGAGGGCCGCGGCCGGGGCCACGTCGACCTTGGTCAGCTTGGTGCGCGAGTACGGCACCAGCACGAGGCGCGCATACACCATGTTCGGGATGCGGATGTCGTGCGAGTACAGGGCATGTCCGGTGACCTTCCCAGGCCCGTCGAGACGCACCTGGTCGGTGTTCAGCAGCGTCAGGTCCTTACGGTCCTTCCAGACGACGTCTGCTTCACGGTTGGAGGGGCTCATCGCTGCATCTCCTTCTGCGCGGTCTTCACGGCGTCGAGGATGTGCGGGTAGGTGCCGCAACGGCACAAGTTGCCGGAGAGCTCTTCGCGGATGCGCGCCTCATCGGCGTCCGGATGACGCTCGAGGCACGACGTCGAC
>JAJDEX010000470.1 GCA_029259575.1 Planctomycetota bacterium
GAGCTCCAGTGCGCGGCGACGCAGGTGGTCCTCGGCCGGCCCCTCGCCGATCAGCACCAGGTGCGCGGTCGCCATCGAAGCGTCCGCCATGCCCTCGAGCACCAGGTCCAGGCGATGCCAGTCGCGGTAGTAACCCGTGAAGCCCAGGACAGGACCTTCGACATCCGTGAGGCCCAGCTCGTGACGCGCGGCCACGCGGTCCGGGCTCGTGTACAGGTGCGGATGCACGCCGTTGGGCGTGACGATCAGACGGTCCCGCTCGACCCCCATCTCGGCCAGCATGTCCCCGAGCACTGCGGTCACGACGCAAACGCGGTCGGCGCCTCGGAAGACGCGCTCTTCGAAGCGCCGGGCGTGACGCGGGAAGGACAGGCCGCGCGTCTTGGACAGCTCGACGACCATCGGAGAGTTGACCTCGAGAATGAGAGGCACTTTCAATGTGCGAGCCGCTCGCAAACCGGCGCCGTTGGCGAACGCATAGCGCTCGTACAGCACGTCCGGACTCTGCTCGCGGCCGGCCTTCACGATCTTGGGCGCCATCAGGGGTCCGTAGGCGTACTCGGCCATCTCGCGCGCGAAACGGGGCATGGCGCCGACGATCGCCCACGGGGAGAAGCGTCGTCCCTTGGATTCCGTGTTCGGTTCCTCGGAAACCGGTGCGGGCTCACCGTTGGCCTTGGGAACCAACGCCACCTCGCGCACCTCGTGATCCAACGAACGGAACGCCTCGATCAAGGAACGGATGTGAACCGCCTGCCCGTCCTCGGCCTGCGTGCGATGGTGATAGAGGATCTTCATGCCACGATGCCTGTCACGGCGTGCCGGCGCCACCAGCGCTCGAGGACCAGCAGGGACCAGAGCAATCGCGCGGGACTGTCGTGTCCCGCGGTGTGCTCCGCGTGCAACGCCTGCAGCGCGTCCGCGCGGAAGCCGGCTTCGGGCAGAATGGCCAACGACTCGGTCAGCGCGGCAGCCAACGGCCCGCGCAGCCATGCGCTGAGCGGAATGTCGAAGCCCTTCTTCGGTCCATCCAGCACGTCGGGGGACAGTCGCGACCGCAACGCCTCGCGCAACCGGTGCTTCCCGCGGGAACCGCGAATCTTCTCGCGCGCAGGGAGTGCCGCGAAGCGTTCGATGACACGATGGTCCAGGAACGGGACCCGCACCTCGAGCGACACGGCCATGGAAGCGCGATCGACCTTGGTCAGAAGTTGTTCGGGGAGCACGCTGTGGAAGTCGGCGTACTGGGCACGGTAGAGCGAACAGTCGAAACGCGGGCGACGATAGTGGTCGGCGAACGCATCGAACGGATCGTAGTCGCCCAGCGCATCCGCGAGGTCCGGCTGGAGCAGGGACAGGACGGTACCCCGATCGGCTTGACACGCGCTGATCCAACACGCGAGCGCAGGGTCGCGCCCGATGTTCGAGAGGAAGCTCTTGGCCCGGAACACGCGCGGCGCCCCTTCGAGCTTCGGGTACACGCGGCCCAATGCAGCGGCCAAGCGTCGCCCCGGCGCACCGACCGCGTTCCGCACGCGGTTCTCGGCCAGGTCATGAACGTACCGCCGGTACCCGCCGAAGACCTCGTCCCCACCGTCTCCCGACAGGGCGACGGTCACGTGCTCGCGCGCCATCTTGCTGACCAGGAACGTGGGCACGTCACTCGGGTCCGCGTGCGGTTCGTCGTAGAACCACGGGAGCGTGTCCAGGGCCAAGGTCGGATCCGGATCCAGGATGGCCGTGTGATGTTCGGACCCCAATCGCTTGGCCGTGGACCGCGCACGATCGAGCTCATCGAATTCGGCTTCGGCGAATCCCACCGAGCAGAGCAGCGGCGGCTTGGCGCTGGCTCGCGCCATGGCATCCGCCACGGCTCCCGAGTCGATGCCCCCGGACAGGAACGCGCCCAGGGGAACGTCCGCCAAGAGCCTGGCGCGGGTGGCCTCGTCGAGCGCCGCCAACACCTCGGCATCGCTCGCCACGTCTGCCGGACCGTCCAAAGGCAGGTCCCACCACCGTTCCGGCTGGGGAACTTGACCCGGGGACCAGGTCAGGCGATGCCCCGGTTCCAATCGTTGAATGCCGTTCCAAGCGCTCTCAGGACCTCCGACATAGCTGGTCATCAGGAACTGCAGCAGGGCCGGGGCGCGCAACTCGCGCGGGAAAGCTCCGGAAGCGAGCAGCGCCTTGGGTTCGCTGCCCCACCAGAACGCGCCTTGGGCCAGCCCGTAGTACATGGGCTTGATGCCCACGCGATCCCGCGCCAGCAAGATGCGGGGACGCTCCGCGTCACGCAGGTCCACCACGCAGACGGCGAACATGCCCTGCAGCTCGCGCACGAAGTCGGCGCCGTGCCGGACGTACAGATGCGAGATGACCTCCATGTCGGAACCCGAACGGAACGTGACGCCGTCCGCCTCCAACTCGATTCGCAGCGCAGGGAAGTTGTAGATCTCCCCGTTCCCCATCACGAGGATGCGCCCGTCGTTCGACTCGAGCGGCTGGTGTCCGCCCTCGGGGTCCATGATCGAGAGACGACGAAATCCCAACGCGCACGTGTCGCGCACGACGAGGCCCTCGTCGTCGGGGCCACGGTGCTCGAGCGTGCGCGCCATGCGCTGCAGGAGCTCCATCGAGGGAACCCCGCGCGGGTCCTCCAGCGCGAATCCGGTGAAGCCACACATGGATCAGTTGCGGGTTTGAAGTGGTGTGGTGCGGAATCCAGCGCCCGACGCGCCGGCCACCGATCCCCCGCCGAAACCGCTGGCGGGCTGGACGACCAGGGGTCCACCGCGACGTCCCTTGTTCTGCACCAGGAGCGGACGCATGGCTTCCTCCTGCATCTGCTTCCGCGCCACCTGACCGAAGACCAGGATGATGGCGAAGTAGTGATAGATCAGGTCGAAGTGCGCACGATTGAGGAAGGCGCTACCTAGCATGAACGTGGCTAGGATGACTTCGAACATCGTGCAGTAGGACAGGATCCAGCTGGCGGCGTACCTCTGCTTGGCCTCCTTGCGCAACTTCCAGATGTCGAAGAAGCACAAGCCCATCAGCCCCAAGTAAGTGAGCAACGCGGGGAACCCGCACTCGGCCACGATCTGGATGTAGCTGTTGTGCGCCACGAGCGTGCCCTTTCCGGCGCGCTGTTCCTGGGTCGGCTCGGGCTCGTAATCCAGGTAGTTCATCTGGAAGCGCTGGAACCCGACACCGAACAACGGATTGTCGATCGCCATCCGCGAGCCGACCTTCCAGGCACGGATCCGGCCCATCGCCGAGCCGTCCGCCTCGACGTCCTTGAGGGTCTCCAGGCGTTCGAAGTTCTCTTTCGGGACCAGCATGGCCGCCGCCCCTACGGCCAGTGCGCCGATCATCAAACCGATGACACGGTTCCGGGAACGCCAGACCAGACCCATCGTGCACAGGAACAGCGACAAGGCGCCGCCGCGTGACTTGGTGAAGATCACCGTCAGCGCGGCCAGCGGGACCATGCCCCAAAGACCTTTGCGCAGCGTCTCGTTGCGCTCACTGGTGGCCAGCCCGACCAGGAGCGGCACCGACATCGCCATGGCTAGCGCGAAGTCGTTGTTGTCCTCGAGCATGCCTCCGGGCCCACGCATGATGTACATGTTGCCGCCCTTCGCGATGCCGGCGACGCCGTTCTTCAGGCCGTAGAACCCGAAGGACAGGGCGATCACCCAGACCGTGATGCGCAACTGCTCGCGCGTGCGCACGACCATGGTCGTGAACACGGCGATGAAGATGATCTTCGCGTACTCCACGAAGCCCGCGTAGTTGACCGGATGGCGCCCTTGGGCGAAGAAGTGCCCGAGGCCGATCCAGGACGCCAGGAACACCATCAGGATCGTGCGTAGCTCGAAGATCGGACCCTTCTTGTCACGCGCAGCGACGTAGCCCGCGAGCATGATGAGGGCGACCAACATCGACCAGCGCTGGAACTTGGCGAAGCCCCAAGCAAGATCTTGCAGGCGCATGTACGCCAGAATGGAGAACATCCACAGCCCCACGATCGGCCTGCGGTAGCAGAACGGCAGCGAGCTGAGGATGATCAGCGAGACGAGAAGATCGCGCATGATCGCGCCGGTAGCCGCGCGAGGCTGGCTACTTGAACGCCTCCTGGAAGTCCGTGACTGCGGTCAGGACTCCCTCGGGCAGCGCCTCGGGTCGGTTCATGAACGCCCAGGTGATGTAGCCGACCGACAGCACGAAGGCGCCGGTGGACAGGGCGAGGGCGCCGCGGATCGCCAGGGTCTTGCGACGCTCACCGCGGGTCGTCATGCGGTTCACCGTGCCCAGGATCGGCACGACCATCACGCGCGACAAGTCGCCCGGACTGCGGAAGCAGTTCTTCGAGTACTCGAGCACGACGGCCAGGCCGAGGCCCACCGCGGTCCCCGCAAAGATCGCGAAGATGA
>JAJDEX010000048.1 GCA_029259575.1 Planctomycetota bacterium
GGCGACGTCCTCGGGCTTGTTCATCTTCGAGCGGTCCCAGTCCCCGTCGACGCCGTTGAAGATCTCGGTGTCCGTGGCGCCGGGGTAGACCGTCGAGACGCGCACGTTGTCGCCCCGCAGCTCCTCGCGCAGGGCGTCCGAGAAGCCCCGCAGGCCGTACTTCGAGGCGCAGTAGGCGGTGCTGCCGGCGAACCCTTGCTTGCCGGCCGTCGAGCTGACGTTGAAGATGTGGCCCTTGGGGCTCTCCTTGATGGCGCTCAAGGCTTCGTGCAACACGACGAACGGGCCGGTCAGGTTCACCTCGAGGATGCGGGACCACAGCGTCAGGTCGGTGTCCTCGAACGACTGGATGTCGAAGATGCCGGCGTTGTTGACCAGCACGTCCATCTCGCCCTCGAAGAAGTCGACCGCTCGGTACACGCCGGCCTCGATCGAGCCGTGGTCGCGCAGGTTGGCTTGGGCTGCGATCGCGGATCCACCGGCGGCTTCGATCTCGGCGACGACGCCGTCGAGCGCGTCGGAATCACGGGCCAGGATGCAGATTTGAGCGCCCTCGCGCGCGAAGCGCAGCGCGATCGCGCGGCCGATGCCGCGGTTGCCGCCGGTGATGAGGATGCGAATGGGTGCCATGGTTGGGTCGGTTCGTGGATGGGAAAGGGCCCGAAGAGGGCGCACATGGTAGCGGCGTCGGGGCGGGGAGCGGAACCTGACGCGTGCGGAGTCCACATCGAAACAGTTTCGCAGCAGGTCGATTGCGCGGGAGCCGGCCCTCGGGTCCCTCCCTCACCCCCGCTCGGAACCACTCACCGCCGATCCGGACCGGCTCGCGTCTCGGGATGCGTCAACTCGTCTCGGATCGGGTCGCCGAGGCGCGTCGTGGATCGCAACCCCTGCCCATCCGACGGCTCTATGGGTCTCATCCCCGGATAGACTGCACCCATGGTCTGGGGATCGCTTGCCACACAGTTCTGCCTCGAGCTCGCCTTCGGCGTGCTGCTGGGGCTGTGCCTCATCCCGCGTGCACCGCTCGGCGTGTTCTTCCATCGCATGATGGGGACGACCGCCCTGGTGCCACTGTTGATCGCCGGACTCGTGCCGCCGCTGTACGCGGGCGTCTCCTGGACCTCGCCGATCGTCGTGGGTTCCTTGGCCGCGTGCGCGATCTTCCCGTTCTTCTCGGGACCCTTGCCCAGCCGCAAGCGCGTGGGTGCGACCTACCTGGCCCTGATCTGCTGCGGCGTCGCGTTGGTCGCGTCCGTGGTCGCTTCCGTCGAGACGGCTGCCGAATCCGGAGTAAGCACGGGCACCCTGGTCCTGGGCTCGCTGTCCGCGATGAGCACAGGCGTCGTCGCCGGTGGAGTCGGCCTCGCGATGGTCGTCGGCCACTGGTACCTGACCGTGCCGCAACTGCCGATCTCGCTGCTCGTGCGTCTGAATCGACTGACGGCCTGGGCGATGGGGGCTTCGGTCGTGTTGCTCGCGGCGACGATCCTGGTGCACAAAGACGTCCTGCAGGCTGCGGAGACCCCGATCCTCTCGGACTTCGGCCTCTTCTACCTCGGCGCGCGCGTCGCGGTGGGACTGGCTCTGCCCCTCCTGTTCGCCTGGATGACCTCCAGTTCGCTCAAGTACGAGAACACCCGCTCGGCCACGGGGATCCTGTACGCTTCCACCGTTCTGGTCCTCATCGGCGCTGCGGCCGCTCTCTCCCTCCAGGACAGCTACGGAGTGCCCCTTTGAGTTTCGATCCCACACCCCTGCGCTGGATCGAGCTGGATCTTCCTCACCCCGAGGATCCGGAGCGGAAGCTCACGCTCAAGACGGACGGCCCCTTTGCCTTGCGCAAGTGGTATCGCTTCCCGGACTCGGACGAGAAGATCGAATTGCACGTCGACCTGCGCACGCCCAAGGGCGGATTGCTGGGTTGCCTGGCCTGTGGGCACAAGGAACTCTTCACGCGCAAGGTCTTCAACGTGACGCTCGGGATCTCGATCGTGGTGGTCGCCGCGATCCTCGTGCTCGTGCTGCCCCAGCCGATGAGCTACATCGCGTTGGCTGTCGCGGCCCTGCTCGACTTCATCCTCTATCACGTCGGCAAGGAAGAGGTCGCGTGCTACGCGTGCGACGCCGTACACCGCGGCTTCGACAAGACCCCCAAACATCCGCGCTTCGATCGCACGATCGCCGAGCGCATCAAGTTCGGCGAGAAGGCGGTCATGGGATCGCCGATGCGCAAGGGCGGAACCGCGGACGCACCGGAGCCCGAGCACTAGCGAGGTGCATGGGGTGGTGATGGATCGGGTCCTCAGGTTTTTCCTCGCGCTGAGTTTCGTCGGTTGTGCCTCGCACACCGACCAGCCCCACCCCGACGCCGAGCGTTGGGCGTCGATGGAGCACCCCCCGGGGTCGCGCCACCTGCAGGAGCATCGCGTCACGAACGCGAGCTATTGGCGACACGGCTACGTCGATGCGTCGTTGACCCGTTGGATCGGCCTGGGGAACACGGGCGTCGCGAACGAAGAGCACCGGCACCTTCACCTGAAGGACTTCGAGCGCGATCCGAACTCGGAGGAGCGTCATCAGCGCCACCAATTCGTCGACTGCCCCTTTCACGTGATCGACGTGCACTGGCGCGACTCCCACGAACTTTGGGTGCTCGGTCGTCGTGACGACGGCGTCGAGGTGGTCGAACGTTGGGAGTTCCGTCGGCAAGCGGGTGGCTGGAACGCCAAGCGCTCGAGCGCGCGCACGCGCATCGGCCATCCGCTGCCCGTGGTGCAACCACCGGTGGTTTCGATCGTGGGCGGCGAACTCGTCCCGCCCCGATTCCGAACGGAGCCATTGACCTATCGGCGCACGCTCATGTACGCGGCCGAGCCGGGCGTCGCGATCGTCGACTACGACGTCGATCCCGATGGACGCTATCTGTTGGTGGTCGACGACGACTTCGGCATTCGCCAGGTCCTGGCGAACGGTCACCTCGCCACGTTGCGCATCCCCGGTTCCTCGACGCTGCCGACGGGCACGACCCGCATCGATTCGATCTCGATCGGATGCGATGCGAACCTGGGCCGCGTCCTGATCGTGCGTGCCGGAACCCTGGACTTCATCGGCCTGTACGTCGATGCGGACAACGACGGCGTGTTCGAAGGCTTCGAGGCGATGAACAAGAAGAGCTTCGACGCGTTTCCCTTCGCGTGGTTGGCGCAGGGCGAGTACTGACCCGATCAGGTCGGCGCTAGTCGTCCTTGAGCGTCTCGACCAACGCTTCGGCGGTCGAGACGGGTTCGCGGCAGGACCAGTTGCGGCACACGTAGGCCAGCGCGCCGGTGGGTCCCGGGGTCTTGCCGTCGACGAGCGGGATCAGGTCCGCGTCTGCGCCGTCGAACGCGAGCGTCACGACGCGTTGCGGGACGAATGCGGCGCGCGTCGCGCGAATCAGTTCGCGGGTGTCGTCGTTCGCGGGGTCGCCGGCGATGACGACTTCGCGTGCGCCGGAGGCCAAGTGGTCGACCGCGATCAGCAACTGTCCGAATGCGACCGGGAAACGGTTCACGGACTGGCCGGCGGCGCGAATCACGCCCTCGGCGCGTTTGGCCAGGCGCGCTTCGCCGGTGAGTTGCGCGAGGCGCATCAGGTTCAAGGCATGCACGGCGTTGCCGGACGGGATCGCGCCGTCCTCGATGCGACGCAAGCGCGCCGGCAGCTTCTCGTGGTCATTGGGCGTGTCCCAGTAACCACCGTGCTCGGGGTCGTGGAAGTGCGTGTCGATCAAGCCTTCGAACTCGAGGGCGAGCTGGATCCATTCGGGGTCGAAGTCGGACTCGTGCAGGTCGAGCAGCGCTTGCACGAAGTATGCATGGTCGTCGAGGCTGCCCATGTGTTGCGCTCGTCCGGATTCACCGTCCTCGTTCCAGCGGAACGTGGCGAACAGCCGGCCGTCGTCGCGGCGCAGGTGGTTCATCACGAACTGCGCCGCATCGGAAGCTGCGTTCAACCAGCGCTCGTCGCCCGTGTGCTGGTGCAGTTGCGCGAACGCGCTGATCATCAAGGCGTTCCAGCCGGACAGCACCTTGTCGTCGCGCATCGGTCGAATGCGCGTTTCTCGAGCGGCGAGCAGTTCGGGATGCAGTGCGTGAACTGCTGTGCGCAACTCGTCGATGTCGCGGCCCTTCAGCCGCGATGCGACGCGTTCGCGGGCTTCCGACACGTTGGGGATCGAGCGTTGATCCTCCATGTGTCCCGCGTCGTCGATGTCGTACCAATGCTGCACGAGCGCGGCGTTCTCGCGGCCGACGACCGCGGTGATCTCGTCCGGAGTCCACGTGTAGAAGATGCCCTCTTCGCCTTCGCTGTCCGCGTCGAGCGCGCTCGCGAAGCCGCCGCCCTGGACGAGCATCTCGCGTAGCACCCACTCGCCGACGTGTTCGGCGACAGCGGCGAAACTGGTATCGCCCGTCGCGCGCGCGCCTTCGAGGTACGCTGGGATCAACAACGCGTTGTCGTACAGCATCTTCTCGAAGTGGGGGACGAGCCAGCGCTCGTCGACGCTGTAGCGATGGAAACCGCCGCCGATCTGGTCGTACATGCCGCCGGCGGCCATGCGTTCCAACGTGAACGACGCCATCGCGAGCGGCTCGTCCTGGCCCGTGCGCAGGTGATGGCGCAGACACATGCGCACGTCCATCGGATGCGGGAACTTCGGCGCGGGACCGAAGCCTCCATACATCGAGTCGTAGCGTTCGGCCAGGGATTCGAGCGAGCGATCGAGGATCGACGGATCGAGCGATTCGCGCTTGTCCGCCGACGCATCCTTCGCGATGCGTTGGACGAGGTCGCGTCCGCGGTCGACCAGCTTCGTGCGATCCTTGCCCCAGGCCTGCGCGATGCCGCCGACCAGCTCGTAGAAGCCCGGCTGTCCGTGGAACCCACGCAGCGGTGGGAAGTACGTGCCGCCGTAGAACGGTTCGAGGTCCGGCGACAGGAACACGCTCATCGGCCAACCACCTTGGCCGGTCATCGTTTGCACGGCGCGCATGTACAGCGCGTCGATGTCGGGACGTTCCTCGCGGTCGACCTTGATGCAGACGAAGAACTGGTTCAGCAGCTCGGCGATCTTCTCGTTCTCGAACGACTCGCGCTCCATCACGTGACACCAGTGACACGCCGAGTAACCGACCGACAGGAAGATCGGCTTCTGCTCGCCCTCTGAACGCGCGAGCGCTTCGGGGCCCCACGGATACCAGTCGACGGGGTTGTGGGCGTGTTGCAGCAGGTACGGACTGGTCTCGCGGGCCAGGCGATTCGCTCGATGTTCGG
>JAJDEX010000471.1 GCA_029259575.1 Planctomycetota bacterium
AAGCTGTATCCGAACGGTAATGAACAGTGCCAGGCACCGTACTGGCCGCGAACGCTAATCAACAGCGTCAGGCACCGAACTGGCCGAGGCACCGTGCTGGCCGTACTGGCTCAATCGAACAAGCCGTCGAACTCGGGGTTCCCGGTCAGGGACTCGAGCTCGGGGCTGAACTGGACTTCGGTCTGGATCAGATAGCCCCGATCGCGCGCGACGTACAGGCTGTCGATCGCGTCGTCGGTGTCGCCGATCAGCGCCAGCACGAGTGCCGAGCGGAAGGCGGTGAAGCCGTCCTTGGGCGCCATTTCGCGGGCAACGGCCAGCACCTCGCGCGCCTTCTTCGCGCGTCCGAGGCGTGCGTACAACATGCCCAAATGCATGCGCGCGTCCATGTCGTCGGGGACGTCCTGGACGCGCTTGCGACCGGCGCCGATGCCTTCGACGGCGTTCTCCTCGGCCTCCGCCTGGCGGTCCAGACGCGCATACGCGACGTACAGATGGTCGTAGGCCGCGATCAGGTGCGGGCACTTGACGATCGCTTGGGTCAAGTTGGCCGCGGCCGATTTGAAGTTGCCCTCGCGCACTTGCAACGCGCCGAACAACCGGCGCGTGAAGGCGTCGTCGTCCTCGAACTGCTGCAGCGCCAAGCGATACTCGCGGCGCGCATCCTCGGCGTGACCTTGGATGTGATTTCCGAAGCCCAGGGCGGTGTGCGCCAGGGCACAGGTCGCGTCGAGACGCAAGGCGCGCGATGCGGCGGCGCGGGACTCCTCGAGATAGATGTGGTCGCCTTCCCAGGCCAGGTACTTCGACACGAGCATCTCGGCCTCGACGGCGTAGACCTCGGCGCAGTACGGGTTCTTTTCCTTGGCCTGACGCAAGCGGACGGCGCACGACGTCACGTGACGACTGCGACCGCGGTGCAGGATCTCGCGGGCCTCCAGCGCCAGGCGGCGTGCGGCCTCCTCGTCGACCTCGCCGTTCTCGAGGGCCGGGTCGGGCGTCATCGCGGCTTCGGTGAGCATGCGGCGCGCCGTGCGGGCTGCGCGCGGTGCCAGGTCCTCGGCCATGACCACGGCATCCGGCGTCATGTCGGACATCGTCTCGGACAGCGGCTCGCCAACGCCGCCCGTCTTGGTCTCCAGCTGGAACGTCGTGTCGACGTGGTCGGGTTCGACGTGGATCGACATGCGCAGCACGAAGTCCGTCTCGCCGCTGCCGACCGGTGCGTCGCCGGCGACGACCTCGAGCTTCTTGTTGCGGTCGAGCGACTTCATGACGTCCGCGCGCACCCACTCGGCGATCTCGTTCCAACTCTCGTCGGTCGGACCCTCGTAGCGGATCGGCGGGATCATCAAGGTGCCTTCGAGCTGCGCGCGGCGCGTCGTGCCGGTCAGTTCGTCCCCGAGCGCGTTGAGCGCGGCGTACACCGCGGCTCCGTTCGCGTAACGGTTCTCGGGTTCCGGCGCCATGCAGTTCATCAGGATCTGCTCGAGCGAAGAGGGGAACCCCTTGCGGATCTCGGACGGTCGCTGACGCGGCGTGCCCTCGAGGATCGCCATGCAGACCTCGGGGAAACTCTCGCCGGGGAACGGCAGCGCGCTGGTCGCCAGGTGATAGAGCACCGCGCCCAGCGAGAAGATGTCCGAACGTGCGTCGAGTCGATCGCCGCGCACCTGTTCGGGCGACATGTACAGCACCGTGCCGACCAGCATGCCGTGTTGTGTGATGCTGGCCTCGTCCCGCGCGCGCGCGATACCGAAGTCGAGCAGCTTCACGTGGCCGTCCGGTTGCAACATGATGTTGGCCGGTTTCAGGTCGCGGTGGATGAGCTGGGCGTCGTGGACCTTGCCCAGGATGTTCGTCAGCTGCTTGGCGATCTTCAGCAGCTCCTGGATGCTCAGGTGCCGATCGCGGATGACCTTGTCGAGGGTGCGGCCCTCCAGGAACTCCATCGCGATGTACGGCTTGCCCTGGTCCTCGTCGAGTTCGTAGATCGTCGTGATCCCCGGATGCTCGAGCAGCGCCGTGTGCTTGGCTTCGCGTTCGAAACGAAGGTCCGCCTGCGGGTCGATCTCTGCGTGAGCTCGGAGGACCTTCAGGGCGACCATACGATCGAGCTTGGTGTCCTTCGCCTTGAACACCTCGCTGAGGGGACCTTCACCTAGACGGTCGGCCTCGGGATCGAATTCGAAATGGGCGAGGCGCATGGGGTAACGGCTGCCAACCTCCCTTACCCTCGTCAGGAAGGCAGGTCGCGGATGATCCAAGACCTGATCTCTCGACGCAATGTTTGCGTCATGTAAACCGACCCCTCCTAGTGGCCCCAGAGGGGCATGTCATGGCCCAGTCCTCCTCCAAAAAACCCGCCGGAGAGCCCCAGCCCCTCGATTCGGTCACTCCGTTCGAGCCCTGGGACTTCGAAGCCCTGGGTCCGAACCACGCCCGAAATCCCGAGGCGAACGACCATCGTTTGCGGACCCGGCGGAAGCTCCTGTCCCTCGCCAAGGCCTGCGCGACTCGCATGAAGGCCGCGGACCTGGCCCTCGACGTGCGCACGAGCCTGCACAACCCGCACGCGTTCAACGGCAAGAAGGTCGAGCGGCTGTGGGCCTATCTGGTCCGTCCGAAGGCCGAGAAGACCAAGCTGCGCAAGGTGCTGGGGCGCGACCTGGCCAAGGATCTCGACAACGCGTATCGCAACGCATACCTGTGTTTGGCGGTCGAATCGGACCGTCTCGAGGTCTCGCTGCGCATCCACGTCGACGCCTGGTACGACGGCCAGAACCTGATCAAGCGCGTGAAGTCCGAGGGCGTACACGGCTGGTTGCAGGTGCTCAACACACTGGAGGGGTTCCAGCTGCGGTTGCACGATTGGAAGGGTGAGTGGGCGTGCGGTGACCTGACCCCCGAGCGGCTCGAGGAGTTCCTGCGCTTCTACGTCCCCGGTGAGCACCAGCTCGTCGTCGATCGCCGATGGCCCGTTCCGGCCACGCCCGCCGGTCGCGAAGCCGTGATGGGGGACGACGTGCCCAGCCTGATGGCCGACGAACTGCTGCGCCTGGTGCCCCTGTACCGCTACCTGGCGTGGAGCGACGAGAGCGACTTCCTCTTCTCGGGCTAGCGCCGTCTCCCTATTGCATGGATGCAGGGCAGGGCCGGGAGGACTTCCATGCCCGGGTTCTGTGTGCGTTCCGGGTTCGGCGTGCCAGAATCCGTGTCCCCCCAACCTCATCGGCTCTTCGCGCATGACCTCCTCTCCGTCTCTGGGTGCCATTCGGCAGGTTCCGTTCATGGGCGTCATCCGCGTCCTGCACGAAGCGAGCAAGCTCGGTTGGTCGATGACCGATCCGACCTGGATCAACCTCGGCCAGGGCCAACCGGAGCCTGGCGAACTGGAGGGCGCGCCGCCGCGACTCAGCGCGATCACGCTGGATCCGACCGACCATGCGTACGGTCCGCTCGAAGGGTTGCCCGAGCTGCGCGCGCGCATCGCCGAGGACTACAACCGCCGCTTCCGTGTCGGCAAGGCGTCGCAGTACGGTCCAGAGAACGTGGCCATCGCACCCGGCGGCCGCCAAGCGTTGACGCGCACCGCCGCTTCGTTGGGCGAGACCGTGTTGGGCTATCAGTTGCCCGACTACACCGCGTACGAAGAGATGATCGCAGCGCACCTGGATCGGTTGACGCCGGTCGCGTTGCGCGGCGAGGAGAGCGCCGGCTTCCTGGTGCCCGCCGAACGTGTCGCCGAAGCGATGACCGAGCAAGGCGTCTCGGCGTACCTGTTGTCGAACCCCGTCAATCCGACCGGCAGTTCGATGCGCGGCGACGACCTGGCCCGC
>JAJDEX010000472.1 GCA_029259575.1 Planctomycetota bacterium
GGGCCCCTCGGTGACGGGCTCGCCGGGCGCCTGGATCACGAGGCTCAGGCCTCCGCAGACCTCGGACCAGCGCTCCAGATGTGGCTGCAGATCCGCATGCAATTCGGTCGGCGCCTGCACGGTCAAGTGCCCACTGCGGAACATGTTCTGGCCCAGAGCCAGCGTCCCGTCCGTGGCAGCATTCAGCTTCCGATCGCAGCCCGGTGCCAGGCCCAGAACGAGGGCGAACCCCAACAGGATCAGGCGCGAGGACAGGGCACTCATCCCCGAGGAGCCGCGGCTCGGAACGGAGAAAGTCGAGAAAGCAGAGGTCGAAGGCATCGATTGGATCAGCGGGGCGTCCCTGGTTCATGGAAAGCCTGAGTGCCCTTCATGCGCAACCAGAGGCGTCGGGTCAATGCCGACGGCCGGTTCGTGGGGTTCCGGAGGCTCGACCCGCGAGGGACACGTGACCGCCCCGTGACACAATCCCGCCAACCTTCCGCACAGGCTTGCCGTTCGAACCCTGCGCTTCGCGACCCGTCTCGGGAACGCATCTCCAAATCGAGTCACCCCTCACAGGACCGACTCCGGAGCGCAGAGCTCACCACCATTGGCTCCATCGGGGGCCTCGCCGAATCACGACATGAACGCACGCATCCTTTCGACCCTGATCGCCTTCGTCGCCCTCCTCCTGCCCCTGCCCACGTCGGCATCGGCATCCGAATTCTGCCGCCAGGACGCGGACAAGAGCACCGACGGAAAGGGCACGCAGCTCACCCTGGATCTCGACGCTGAGCTCGCCGGCATCCCCAGCCAGCTTCGCAAGGCGCTGCTGGCCGGGCGCACCGACGAGGTTCTCGCGGCGCTCACCGGGCTGCGCTCCTCACAATCCGATCAGGCCGATCTTTGGGACATGCTCGAGATCGTCGCGCTGGCCGAATGCGATCGCCTGGACGACGCGATCACCCGCGCGCAGGCGTTCGAAGTCACGCACGTGGACAGCGTCTGGATCCACAAGGTGCGCTATCGCCGCGCCGACCTGCTGGTCCGCCAAGGGCGTCATCAGGAAGCCGAGCACATCTGGGAACAGGCGGCCCAGGAACTGCGCTCGGCGGAACGGCAAGGCGCGCTCGCGGCGATCTATCTGGAGTACGCGGACAAGTTCTCGATCCCGGCGGACGCGACGCGCCCGGACGTCGCCCCCGAATATCACCGCGCGCTCGAGCTGTACGGCAAGGTGCTCGAGCTCGACGCACCCGCCCGCGACGACGAACGCGCGCGTTTCCGCATCGCCCACTGCCACGAGATGTTGGGCAACTGGCACGGCGCCGTCCAGGCATGGGACGCCTACCTCGCACTCGACACCGCCGACCAGAAGAACGACGCGCGCCTGCGCAAGGGCAAGGCGCAGCTCGCCATGGGTTGGCACGCCCAAGCCCGGCGCACGTTCGAGGATCTGCTCCAGGACGTGCTGCCCACCACGCAAGACTCGGTCCGTGAGATCGCGGGACAGTGCGCGTACGAGATCGCGCGCACGTGGCACATCGTCGGCGGCGACCATGCGCGCATGGCGATCACCGCGTACGAGCGCTACCTCGAAGCGTATCCGGATCTCGAGTCTGCCCCGGACGCCCTGTTCTCGATCGCCACGATCCGACAATCGCTCTGGGAACTCGAGGCGGCCCGCGAGGCGTTCGCCGCCTTCTACGCGCGACCCGCGTTGAACGGTGCGACGCCGGAAACGCTCGAACGCGACGCACGCCTGCGACAGGAAGCCCTGTACTTCGAAGCGCTCGTCCTCGGCCTCCAGGAGAACCACTCCGCGGCCAGCGAGCGCTTCCACCGTTATACCCAGGAACACCCGACCGGCCCGCGCTGGGCCGAGGCTCAACAGGGCATCGTCACCAGCGCTTGGTTGGTGGGCGCAGCGGCGCGGGACGAAGGGCAGTGGGACGCGGCGCAGGCCGCCTGGGAGTCGTTCCTGGAGAAGTGGCCGTTGGACGATCGCGTGCGACAGGTCGGGCTGGACCTCGCCACGCTCGACGTCGAGCGCGCGCGCGAAGCACGCGAAGCCGACCAGGAGGCCACCCCACATCTGCGTCGCGCGCTGGAACGCTGGCGTGCGATCGCCGAGCGCTACCAGGGCACCGAGGAAGCCAGCCAAGCGCTTTTCCACGCGGCTCTCACGCTGGAGACCGAACTGAACGAGTTGGGTGCGGCGGTCGAGACGTACCGCGCTTGCACGTTCGGGGGTCACGCCGGTGCGGCGCGCCAACGCCTCGACCAGATGCTGCAACCGAGCCTCGCGATCCTGACCGAGCGCACGTGGCGCAGCGGTGAGGACGCGCAGATCGACCTGCAGATCCGCAACCACGGCGAGGTCGAGGTGTCGATCTACCGGCTGGACCTCGAGGCCTACTTCCGCAAGCACCTGACGCATCGTCGGGTCGAGGACCTGGACCTGGATCTCATCGCGGCCGACCACACGTTCAAGGTCACGATCGACGACTTCGCCGAGTTCGCCCCGCTCGAACGATCGATCACCCTGCCGGTCGAAGGACCCGGGGTCTGGGCCATCGCGGTCACCGCCGGAGAACAACGCGCCACGACCCTCGTCGTGCGCAGCGATGTCGACGTGATCGTGAAGTCCTCGCGCCGCGAGGTCTTCGTCTTCGCCGAGGACATGCCCAGCGGCCAACCCGCCCAAGGCGTGCGCGTCCTCATCGCCCTGCCCGGCCAGGGCGCCGGCGGAGGTCCCGCACTCGAGGAGGTCACCACCGGCCGTGACGGGGTGGGTCGCCTGACCTTCAGCAAGCTCGCCGACGCCGACCAGCTGCGCGTCTTCGCCGTGCGCGACGGGCACGTCGCCTCCGAGGGTCTGTCGCTCTCGGGCCTCGTGCGTTCGTCCGGACTGACGCCGCGTGGCCTCGTGTTCACGGACCGCCCGGCGTTCCGGCCCGGCGAGACCGTCTACTGGCGCGCGGTCCTGCGCGACGTCAAGGACGGCCAGTACTCGTTCCAGCCCGATGACGTCATCCGCGTCGAGATCCTGGACTCGCACGGACGTCTCGTGCGCAACGTCAACGCTGGTCTGTCGGCGTTCGGCACGATCGACGGCGAGTTCGCGCTGTCCGAGATGGCCGCCTTGGGCGACTACCAGATCCGCTGTAGCAACGCGCGCGGATACCAGTACACGGGGAGCTTCCAGGTCCAGGAGTATCAACTGCAGAAGGTGGAACTGACGCTCGATACGGAACGCAGCGTCTACTACCGCGGAGAGAAGGTCACCGTCGAGGCGAAGGCCGCCTGGTACTACGGTGAGCCGATCGCGCACGCCGACCTGAACTACAACCTGCCCGACGGTCGCCAGTTGACCACGAAGACCGACGCCGAGGGCAAGGCCACGTTCACGTTCGACACGCGCGACTTCCCCAGCGAGGGTGGCCTCGGGTTCGGAGCCCATCTGCCGGTCGAAGGCGCCAGCGCAGGCGGCAGCATCTACCTGGCCCTGCGCGGATTCCGCATCGGCCTGACCGCGCCGACGCGCGTCGTCCTGGCCGGTGAATCGTTCCCGCTCGACATCCACACGAAGTCGCCTTCCGGCGAGGACGTCGAGCAGGAACTGACCTTGCGCATCACGCGCAGCGTGACCGAGCGCGGCAGGGTGCGTCAGGTCGAGGTCGAGACGCGCCGGACCCGCACGGGCTTCGGTGGCCTGGCCCAGGAATCCCTCAGCCTCCCCCGCGGCGGCACGTACACGCTGCAGGTCGAGGGTCTGGACCGCTTCAGCAATCCGATCACGGCAAGCCGGGAACTGTTCGTTTCGGGCGACGACGACGAGGTGCGTCTGCGCGTGATCGCGGACCAGTCGCGCGTCGAGGTCGGCGGGGACGTCACGCTCCAGGTGATCAACCGCGCCGGCTCCGGCCTCGCGCTGATCACGTTCGAGGGCGAGACGATTCTCGGCCATCGCATCGTCCAGCTGGACGTAGGGCAACAGGAGATCGCCTTCCAGGTCGACCCGTCGTACTTCCCGAACATGGCGGTTTCGGTCAATCTGATGCACGCGGAGGGGTTCTTCGACGCGCGCGCCAATCTGACAGTCACTCGCGGATTGCGAGTAACTCTCAACCCCTCTGCGGAGATCTTCGAACCGGGTCAAGAGGCCCAGGTCGAGGTCCTCGTGACCGACGCTCTGGGCAATCCGGTCGAGGCCGAGATCTCCTTGGCGGTCGTCGACGACGCCCTGTTCCAGTCGTGGCCCGAGGTTCTGCCCGCCCTCGCGACCTACTTCGAAACCGGCGCCCAGCGCCAGGCCGAACTGCGCACGGTCTCGACCTGCGCCTTCCGCTACGTCGGCACGACCCGGCGCATCTCCCAGGGTGTGCTGGATGAAGCCCAACGGCGCGAGTCCATGGCTGCGTGGAGCGAGGATCGCTCGAAGGCCATCGATCAGTTGGCGTCCCTCGGCTACAGCATCGACATCGGTGCCGTCGACCGGCCCGCCGACCTCCAGCTGCTGGAGCTACGTCGAAACGCGAGCGACCCCGCAGCATCCGCTGGCGTCCAGTTCGAACTCCATGACGTCTTCGCCGTCGGCGGCCTCGATCATCGACAACGGGATGCCGACACGCTCCTCATGGATGCACCCGGTGCTGGTGGAGGAGGCGGTGGTCGCTTCCGAATCAGCCCCGGTCAACGCTCCAACATTCCCGGTCGACAGGGCGGACCTGGGAACTCGGCCACCCGCAACGCCCTGGCGATCCCCGTCATCGAAGGCGACACGCTGCTCTGGTTGCCCAGCGTCGTCACCGACGCGAGCGGCAAGGGCAAGGTCACGTTCAAGCTGCCGAGTCGCGCGACGCGCTGGCGTATGACCGCCCGCGGAGTCGGCTCCGACACCCTGCTCGGCGAGGCGCGCGCGACGTTCCAGTCCCGTGCGGAACTCTTCGTCGAGATCCAGGCTCCCGCCCAACTGACCGAGGGCGACATCGTCGCTCCGGTCCTCCGCTTGCACGACCTGACGGGCAAGCAAGGAACGGCCAAGATCACGCTCAGCGCGGTCTCGGCCACCGGGACCAAGACACGCACGTACGAGGTCGAACTGCAGGGACCTCTGACCGAGATCTCGGTCGAGGACCTGGATGCGGTTCCCTCGCACGGCTCGCTCGTGCTCGAGGCCAGCGCCAGCGTCCTGCATGGCGACGAAGAGACGCTCGTCTCGGCCACCGAGGACCTGCGCATTCGCCCTTGGGGCGTGATGTTCGCCGATGGTGCTGGCGGCGAACTCTCGGAACCGACGACGGTGTGGCTCGAACTGCCGGTGGGTCGCACGTTCACCGGCCGCGAGGTCGAGCTGTTCCTGGGTCCGGGCGTCAACACCATGTTGATGGACGAGGCCCTGGGTCGCGGCCCACGCTTCCGCAGCCACGCGTT
>JAJDEX010000473.1 GCA_029259575.1 Planctomycetota bacterium
GTGCGGACACTTGTAGCTGGCTAGATGTTCTCGGCAGTAGGACTTGAGTTCTTCGACCAGATCCGTCGTCTCTTCGATCCCGTCAGCCAACTGAACAACGGCCTTCACCTCTTCGCCGAAGTCGGGATTCGGCACGCCGAAAACCGCTACGTCGACCACCTTTGGATGATCGATCAAGATATGCTCTGTCTCGGCTGGGTAGATATTGACGCCACCTGAAATGATCATGTCGGTCTTGCGATCGGTCAGATAGAGGAATCCTTCGGCGTCGACCTTTCCAACATCACCGAGGGCGGTCCAGTTCGCATGCTCGGGATGTTGCGCGCTCCTCGTCTTACCCGGGTCATTGTGATACTCGAAGGGCATTTGCGGGAGTTCGAAGTAGATGGTGCCCGTATCCCCAATCGGAACTTCCGCGCCCTCTTCGTCACAAATATGGATGGTCCCGAGAATCGGACGACCGACAGACCCCCTATGAGCGAGCCAGGTCGGTGAATCGATAAAGGTAAAGCCATTGAGTTCGGTTCCCGCATAATACTCGTACAAGACCGGGCCCCACCAGGAGATCATCTTTTCCTTGACCGCCACTGGACAGGGTGCGGCGGCGTGAACCGCCACCTCGAGAGTACTCAGGTCATACCGGGCGCGATCGTCTTCCGAAAGCTTCAGCATGCGGGAAAACATCGTCGGAACCCATTGGCTGTGGGTACAAACATGATCCTGGATACAGCGAAGAGCATCGAGTGCATCGAACTTTTCCATGATTACGACTGTTCCGCCGATCGCCTGGGTCGCCATGGAGAAGCCAAGCGGCGCCGAGTGGTACAGGGGCGCTGGGCATAGATAGATACTGTTCTGATCGAATTTGAAGATGCCGCTGAGCATGCCGTCTATCCCGTCCGGCTCGTCAAGGCGCTTTACGGAGAGTGGACGCTTGATGCCCTTTGGGCGCCCGGTTGTGCCGGAGCTGTAGAGCATCGTGGCACCACGAATCTCGTTCTTGAGCGGGTCCGCAGGATGCTCCTGAATCACTTTCTCGTAGGACTCGAAGCCAACGGCCGCCTCATCCACCATCAAACGAACTGGACAACCGGAAATATCCGGAAGCATCTTGCTCGCCTCTGCCGCAAGCACCTTCGAGGTGACTAACAACTTTGCCTCGCAGTCGGTCACGATGTAGGCGGCTTCCTCCGCCGTCAGGTAGCGGTTGACCGTCGTGATATAGAGCCCAGAACGGATCGCAGCCCAGTAGACCTCCGGGAACCTTGAATGGTTCTCCATGTAGATCGCGATGTGATCGCCTGGTTCCAGTCCGCGCGAAACCATGAGATTGGCGAGTCTCAACGAACGTTCGTCTAGCTCCGCATAGGTGACGCTCTCGCCACTGCCCACCATGACGTGGGCAACCTTGTTTGGATTCTGCTTTGCGTGCACGCCGGGATTCATATTGGACTCCTCATTCTCAGTGACATCCGGTAGAAATTCGAATCGCTTCGTCGGCGGAAGAAATTCATCCCACTCTTCCGATGCGGTCCAGCGACGTTCGCGTTTCTTCGACCAATCGCTCGATGATCCGCGCGGCCGGAACGACGTTATGGATCAACGCAGAAGACTGACCCGCGGCCAAAGCGCCGATGTCCACTTTCCCTTCTCGACGGCCGGCGATATACGGATCTTCACCCAGCCATTTCCCGATCACGCCAAATTGTCTGGGGAACGGCATGATCTGATCCTGCAGTTCGCGATCTTCCCAGGACTGGGTCGTGTCGTTCCGGATGACGCGACACGGCTTTCCACTGAAGCAGCGACTTCGAATCGTCCCCTCGTCACCGATCTCGACGATCCTATTTTTGTAGTTGTCATGCGCGTAAGCCTCCGTGCTGGCGACGAACCGCGTTCCGATCCACGCGCCAACGGCGCCGAGGGCGAAGGCCGCGGCGATGCCCCGTCCATCCGCGATTCCGCCCGCGGCGATGACTGGGATTTCGACCGCATCGACGACGGCGGGAAGAAGCGTCATGGTTCCGATGCGGCCGGTATGTCCTCCGCCGTCGTAGCCTTGTGCAACGACAGCGTCGACACCGCTCGCTGCAACGCGCTCCGCGTTGCGAACATTGCCCACGACCGCCAACACCTTCATTCCCAATTCGTGAGCCTGGGGAACAACGGGACCCGGATCGCCGAGTCCACTCGCAAGCACCGCAACGCCTTCTTCAAAGACCACATCGATCTGTTGTTGAGTGCCCTCTGTAAAGCGAGCCGAAGCCGCATCGGCGGACGGTCGACCGATTGTCGCGAAAAGAATGTCCACACCGAAAGGCCGCTCAGTCAGACCCTTGACCTTGCGGATTTCATCACGCAGCTGCTCTGGAGAGAGCGACGCGGCGCCGATCACCCCGAGACCACCCGCTTCGGAAACGGCAGCGCACAGTTCGCCTCGTGCGACGTAGCCCATTCCCGCTTGAATGATCGGCTGCACAACGCCGAGAAGGTCACATAACGAAGTGGCAATCATGGAGCGTGACATCGGTCTCCCTCACGACCTCAAGCGGCTGCAGCGCCGCCTCGTAGCAAGCGCCCCGGAAGGGGGCCCGTCGGATCGAGTCGATCGTGTCCGCCCTGTCGGAGAATCGATCCGTTGACGACGACCGCATCGATTCCGAACGCGTCCGCCAGAAGTCGTTCGGCGCCAGCGGGCAGATCATTTGCTCGTCGCAGACCACTCGTGCCCACCTCTTCCGGATCGAAGACGACGACATCCGCTGGCCGACCAACTTCGAGTCGACCGCGATCGGTGAGGCCAAAGATCTGCGCCGGTCTCTCGGTGAGCATATTAATGGCCTTTTCCAAACTCAGCGCCTTCTTTTCTCGGACCCAGCGAGACAAGAGATAGGTCGAGAAGCAGGCATCACAGAGTTGACTTGCGTGAGCGCCTGCATCGGACAAGCCGAGAACCGTATTCGGATCCGTGAGCAATTCCTCGACCTC
>JAJDEX010000474.1 GCA_029259575.1 Planctomycetota bacterium
CTGAACAACGAGTATCGCGTCGGCGACACGACGTTGGCGATCCCGCCGACGCTGTACCTGTCCGCGATGTCGATCGTGCCGGACGTGCGCGAGGTGTGCACGATGGATGCGAAGCGCGCGGGGAACCACCTGGTCCTGCTCGGCGACACGCATGTCGAGCTGGGTGGCAGCGAGTGGTTCACGTCCATGAACCTCCAAGGTGGACGAGTTCCGCGGCCGGACCTGAGCAAGGCTCCCGCGGCGTTGAAGGCGGTGCACACCGCACAACGCCAAGGCCTGATCGCATCGTGCCACGACCTCTCCGAAGGTGGCCTCGCCGTCGCCGTCGCCGAGACGTGCATGGCCGGCCAGCTCGGCGCCGCGATCGAGCTCGAAGGCCTGGGCACGTGGGACGGCTGCGACGCGACCTCCACAGCGCTCTTCTCCGAGAGCTGCACACGCTTCCTGGTCGAGGTCGCCCCCGAGGACCTCGACACCTTGCGGGAGCACATGGCGGCCAACGCGGGCCCGACCGTCCACGACATCGGCGTGCTGAACGACCGTGGTCGTTTGACGGCCAACCAAGGTGGCTCGGCCGTGTTCGACCTCGCCATCTCCGACATCCACGCAGCCTTCCACGGCTCCTTCCAGGGCTGAGCCCAGGACCCACGACATGGCACGACCGAAAGCACTCGTCCTGCGTTCCACGGGAACCAACTGCGAAGTCGAAACGGCCCTCGCGCTCGAGCTCGGTGGAGCGGAGGCTTCGATCCTCCACTTCGACCGCATCCTCGAGGATCCCGCACGGCTCGCCGGCTACCGCATCCTCGCCTTCGCCGGTGGCTTCAGCTTCGGCGACGACCTGTCCGCCGGCCGCGTCTGGGGCGCCCAACTGCGCGGCCCCTTGCGCGAAGCGCTGAACGAGCACGTGCAGGGAGGCGGCTTCGCCCTCGGCATCTGCAACGGATTCCAGGTGCTGGTCGAGTCGGGCATCTTCGAGCCCGAGGCCAGGCCGGACGAGCGCTCGGTGGCGTTGTACGCCAACGCGTCCAACCGCTACGAGTGCCGCTGGGTCAACCTGGAGGTCCAGGAGAGTCGCGTTCCGTGGCTGCCGGCCGGCGAGCGTTTCCCGACGCCCGTGGCCCACGCCGAAGGGCGTTTCGTCGCCAAGGACCTCGAAGCGCTGCGCGCCGCGGGCCAGATCGCGCTGACCTATGTCAGCGAGTCCGGCGGCGAGCCCGCATACCCCGACAACCCGAACGGGGCGATGGGCCACGTGGCCGGGATCTGCGACCCGACAGGCCGCGTCCTGGGTCTGATGCCGCATCCGGAGCGGAATCTGTTCCCCTGGAACCACCCGCACGCCACGCGCAGGGGTGCCCGTGACGAGGGCGAGGGCGCCCTGTTCTACCGGCGCCTGGTCGAGACGGCGGGCGCCTGAGGTTCCTCCTGCCGGGCCGCGGCATCGGGCGACATGCGACGATGGGTCGTCCGGCCCGGAATCACGGCCAAAAGAGCTGGGGCGCATCCCTGGAATCGGACCTCCGGGATCGGTAGCTTCCGGGTGTTCCGCCAAGGAAACTCCCATGCGCAAACTGATCAGCCCCTCCGCACTCGCCCTGTCGCTCACCGCAGCCTTCGCTTCGCTCGCCGGCTGCGCCGTTCTGGCCGTCAGCGCGGCCGCGATCCTCATCAACGAGGAGTACCGCGACAACGCCGTCACCGTGATCGTCCAGGAGGACGTGGACGTCGTCTGGACGCACGCCCTCATGTCCCTGTCGACGATGACCGACGCGCTCATCGAGCAGGACAACCAGCACCACGCAGCTCGCACGATCATCGACGATGCTCAGGTGACGGTCTTCGTCGAGCAGCACGACTCGGACGACACGAAGATCTACGTCGCGGCCAAGAAGTACCTCGTCTACAACCACGAGCTGTCCGAGCTCGTTCGTGATCGGATCCTGTCCGACCTCTTCCAGGAGTAGGACCATGGCCCTTCGCAACTTCCATCCCCGCCTCGCCGGACTGGCCCTCGCAGGCTTCGCCCTGGCCACACCCAGCTGCATCCTCGCCAGTGCTGCAGGGCTCGCCGTCGTCACGACCCAGGAGTTCGTGGACCACGCGACGACGATCATCATGGAGCACCCGACGCAGCGCGTGTGGGAATCCACCGTCGACGTCTTCCACGACCAGACCTCGGGTCGCGTGACCCTTGACGAGGCCAACCGCACCGTTCAGATCAACTCGCGCGGAACCGAGTTCACCGCGATGGTCGAGACCTTGGACGTCAAACGCTGCAAGCTGATCGTGGGCGCGCGCCGCTACGCCGTCTACCAGCGCGAACTGGCCGAGAAGTTGGCGGTGCGCATCAAGCACCGCATCGAACTCGTCACGGAGTAGTTCCCGGGCGCGAAGTCACTCCCGGATACAGGGTCGTTCCCACACGGTGTCATTCCCGAACCGAAGCTACTCCGGAACACGGTCCTTCGAGGCCAAGAACAACAGCAGCCAGGCTCCCGCGGGGGCCTGGCTGCTTGTTCGTCTGCGACTCGCGTCTCGTGCGCACAACCCCCGAATGCTCGGCCCCGAACGCTCGGCCCATTCGTGAAGGACGACCGCCTCTCGCCTCGCGTCATGCGAAGGGCTCACCCTGTGGATCGAAATGCAGCAACGGCCAGGACTCCATGAGCCCTGGCCGTTGCGGATCCGGGAACGTGGTGATCCCCGATCGGTGAGCGGTCGGTTCAGCCGTCCTGCTTGGAGGAGCCGTTCTGTGCGGCGCAAGCGCGGCACAGTCCGGTCAGCCGATGCACGTGGCTGACGATCACGAAGCCGATGGCCTCGGCGGCGCGCTCCTGGAGCTCTTCGATGCGTTCGTCGTGGAACTCCTCGATCTTGCTGCACTCGACGCAGACCATGTGATCGTGGTGGTTCGGGCCCTTGTGCTCGTACAGCACCTCGCCGCGCCCGGTCTCGAGCGTCTCGACGAAACCGCCCTTGGCCAGGACCTCGAGCGCGCGGTACACGGTGGCACGGCTGACGCCATCGCCCTCCTCCTCGCGCAGGAGTTCGTACAGACGTTCTGCACTGAAGTGCTCGTTGGTCGAGAACACCTTCTCGAACACCTGCTGCCGCTGGGGAGTCAGCTTCAGGTTGTTCCGCTTCAGGTAGTCCTCGAAGCGCTTGATGACGGTCGGTCTCTGCAAGGAATGCTCTCTCTTGGACGTGGTGGGAGGCATCGTGGAGGGGCTTGGTCGGCGTGTGGCCCGATTCGGGGATCGCGCCAGGTCCCCATCGGAACATCCTCGCGGCTCGCGTGCAACGACGAGAACCCGGAGTGCGTCCAGGATCGGCTGCCCAGGGTCTCTGAAGCCAGGTGAGCGCGATTCCGTGGAGACCGGATCGACGACAGGCCGACTCGAACTCCCAAACGAAATCAGAAGTCGCCGGGATCGTCGAGCACGGGCGCCTTGCCAGCGTGGCGATCCCCGATGTCGCGGCGGCAGAACTTGCCGTCCCACTGGATGCGGTCGTAGCCCGCGTACGCGAGTTCGCGGGCGTCCTCGACCGTCTTGCCGAGCGCCGTGACGCAGAGCACGCGGCCCCCGTCCGTGACGACGTCGCCGTCCTTGTCGCGCGTGCCCGCGTGGAAGACGACCACGTCGTCCAGTTCCTCCGCCGCCGCGAGACCGCTGATCGGATCGCCTTTGGTGTAGGTGTCGGGATATCCGCCCGCCGCTCCGACGACGCCGACGCAGGCGCGGGAGTCCCATTCGGGCGGCTCGATCGATTCGAGGGTGCCGGTAGCCGTGGCCAACAGGATCGGCACGAGGTCGCTCTTGAGGCGACGCACCAGTGCCTGGCATTCCGGGTCGCCGAAGCGCACGTTGTACTCGATGACGCGCGGGCCGCTGTCCGTCAGCATCAGACCGACGAACAGGATGCCGCGGTAGTCGATGTTCTCCTGGCGCAGCGCGTGCACGGTGGGCACGAGGACCCGTTGCTCGATCTGCTTGTGAACGCGCGTGCCGAGGTTCGCGACGGGTGAGAACACGCCCATGCCACCCGTGTTCGGACCGGTGTCGCCTTCCCCCACCTGCTTGTGGTCCTGGACCGGCTCGAGGATCAGGATCGTGCTGCCGTCCGTGATGGCGAAGACGCTGGCCTCCTCGCCTTCGAGGAACTCCTCGACCAGGATGCGGTTGCCGGCCTCACCGTGGCGGCGCTCCTCCATGACCTGGTCGATGGCGGTCTTGGCGGACTTGACGTCGTCGCAGACGTAGACGCCCTTGCCCGCGGCCAGACCATCGGCCTTGATGACCTGGGGCCAGTCCGTGACGCTCTCGAGGTGGCCCTTGGCCAGACCGGAACGATCGAAGCGACGGGAGCCCGCGGTCGGGATGCGGTGGCGTTCGAGGAACTCCTTGGAGCCCACCTTCGAAGCCTCCAGGTACGCGCCGTCCGCGTTCGGTCCGAAGACCGGGATGTCGCACGCGCGCAAGCGATCGCCGAGCCCCATGCACAGGGGATCCTCGGGACCGATCACGACCAGCCCGACGCCTTCGGTGCGGGCCAGGGTGACCATGCCCTCCAGATCCGTTGCGTTCACGCCCGCGTTGCGTGCGACCAAGGCGGTCCCCGCATTGCCGGGTGCGCAGATCACCTCGTCGACCAGAGGGGATTGGGCGATCTTCCAGCAGAGGGCGTGTTCCCGGCCACCGGAGCCAACGACGAGGACTTTCATGATGTCAGAGGGGGGTCAGCGCGCACCGGACCCCGGTGCGCGAGCAGCGCAAGGTACCGTCGCGGACGCGATTGCGCGAGTCCGAAGGGCCAACCCTTCAGGCTCGCGCCGAACCTCCGGCCCGGCTACGCTCTGGGCCATCGGGGAGTACCTCAGTTGGTAGAGGAGTAGCTTTGGGAGCTACCTGTCGGGGGTTCGAATCCCCTCTCCCCGACCATTCATTCGATCGATCCACGAGGCCCCATGAAACCGCTTCTCCTGCTCGCCGTCCCCGTCCTGATCTCGGGTCTGGTCGCATTCGATCGACCCGGCGCTGGTGCGACCCAGGACGTCCGCCCCATCGAGGTGCCGGAAGAAACGGACGCCGAACGGATCGACCGCAAGGTCCGCGAACTGCTGAACCTGATCGGCGCCGAGAGCCTCATGCAGGACTCGACCGAGCAGATGGCCGACGCGTTCCGCGAGATGCCGGGGTTGCCCGAGGGCTTCCTGGACAAGTTCCTCGAGATGGTCGACTACCAGGAGTTGCTGGACCTCACCATCCCGATCTACGTCGAGAACCTGGACGAAGCGACGATCGACGCCACGATCGCGTTCGCCAAGACCGAGCACGGCAAGAAGCTCTACGCCGCCCAACCTGCGATCGTCCAGGAGAGCACGGCCATCGGCATGCAGTGGGGCCAGGAACTCGCAGCGCGGGTCCTGGCCGAACTGGACGACTGACGGCGGCGTGCGCCTCGCATGGGCGGGGCGCATCCGTCGATCCGAAACGTGATCGAGCGAATGCGGACCGCCGGACCATCGACGGGCGCTGCCAAGTTATTCCCGTGGCGCGTCGGCGATAGCGACTGGATGCACGTGGCCACCCCGGAATCGCCTCCAACGGTCACGCTGCGGCTCGCTAGCAGCATTCTGCACCCAAGGACTTCGTCGAGAGCGACGCCGACCGCGGGCCAGGATCAGCCGTCGCTCCAGATGTCCTCGTCGTAGTCGCGCTCGACGTGGTCGAAGTTCAAGGTTGCCTGGGGCTCGACGAGGCAAGGCGGGAGGTAGTCCTTCACGGTCTGGTCCGCTTGGTCTCGGACCCACGCAGGTGGGTCCGTCACGACGCTCTCGGCATGTTCCAGGTCGATGCGTGTCTCGTTGAGACGTTCGATCGTGGCCTCCAGGTCCGCGTTGGTGCGGCGCAGGTCCCGCGCTTGCCACGTGCTGATTCCCGCGAAGGCGAACGACACCAGGACCAGCGCGGCCGCGAGCCCGGACAAAGCCTTGTTGCGAACGACGAATCGGTGCAACGGATCCCAGCGCGTCGGTGCGATGGCCCCCACCGGTAGCCCTGCGAGGAGGCGACGCAAGTCCTCGGCGAGCGCACGCACACTCGAGTAGCGGCCTGCTGGATCGGCGTGCATCGCCCGCAGCAGAACCGCATCGTGCCTAGCGTCGAGCCGCGAACTGCATTTGGACGGACGGACCGGCGGACGCGACTCGACGGCCTGCAACTGCTCGACGATGGTGGTCGGCCCCGGGTAGGGACGAGCGCCGGTCAACATCTCGTACAGCACCACACCCAACGAATAGACGTCCGTGCGTTCGTCCGTACCGAGCGCGCCAGCACGCAGTTGTTCCGGCGCGGCATAGGCGGGCGTCCCGAGGACCTCTGCGCTGCCGGTCAGGGCATCCTCGGTCGCGCCGATCGCGCAGGTGCGCTTGGCCAACCCGAAATCGAGCAAGTGGGGCTCCCCAGCTTCATCGACCAATACGTTCGACGGCTTCAGGTCCCGGTGAACGATCCCCCGCTCGTGCGCGTGGCTCACCGCATCGCTGATGCGTAGTCCGATCTCGATCGCGGAATCGGGATCGTCCGCGCTCACAGCCTGGGTACAGGGCACGCCCTCGACCCACTCCATGGCGAGCACCGGCTGACCGTCCACGAGATCGAAACCAAAGACGGTGACGATGCCGGGATGATTCAAGCTGGCTGCGGCGAGGACCTCGCGCTCGAAGCGCTTGCGCATGCGAACGGTCGCGAACGAGCCGGCCAACATGCGCTTGACCGCGATGATCCGTCCGGTACGCGGTTGCCGCGCCTTCCAGACGACACCTTGCCCGCCGCGTCCGCGCTCCTCGAGCAGTTCGTATTCGCCGATGGAGCCCAGGGCGACGGGCTCGCGCTCGGCGTCGCGCGCTTGCTCCAGCCAACCGTCGTCTGCGTCGAAGGCGAAATCGTCCAGGTCGGGATGGCTCATGTCAGCCCGTCCTCCTCGTCGACCTGACGGGC
>JAJDEX010000475.1 GCA_029259575.1 Planctomycetota bacterium
GCCGAAGATGCCGCCCGTGGACCAGCGACGTTGGAACGCCGGGAGCATCCCGGAGGTTCCGAGCCACTCCACCAGACGGTTCTGATCGCCGCCGATCATCCAGACGATGTCGGCCGTCTCGATCACGTCACCGGCGGTCGCCGGGTCGTCCTCGATGTTGACCGCGGAAGAGGCCCCGGCCTCGAGCCACATCTGCACTGCGCCGTCCCCGCGATCCTCGCGTCCCGATGCGAACGGGATCACGGCCACCGACACATCGCCCTCGCCGGCAAGCTGCAACGCGCGGGCCAGAACGGCGGGCGGGGTGCCTCCTCCCCCCACGACCACCAGCGTGCCGGGACGCGGGTCGTCGGTCGAACCCGCGGTGCTGCGACACCCCACGACGACGAACAGAATCAGAGCGAGAGGAAGGAGTCGTTGCATCGCGGTAGCGTACCGCCCGGCGAGGCCGAGTGCCCCAGGAAGGGAAGCGTAGGAGTTCCGTGAAGTCGGGCGAGACAGCCTGCCGAGAAGTGCCCCGGAGACGGGGTGCATGGGGTCGGGGAGTCCTCTGCGCACCGGACGCGAACACCGTCCTGGAGGGGGCGATGGGGATCTTGGGTGCAGTAGCCATGTTGCTCGGCCTCACGGCTTTGGTCGTGGGCGCGAGCGTGACGCGAAGGGTGCAGCGGACGTGGGGAGCCTATCTGGCATCCCAGGCGCAGCGCAGAGGAGCCGCACGGGTCGGCATCGAGACCGCGCTGGCCATGCCCGCGGGCCGCGGAACCGCGCGCCTGGCGCAGGCGCTCGACGTCGCGCGCTTGGCTCCGGCCGGACGCGCTCTGCGAGCCGGTCACCTGGCGCAAGGCGCCGGAATCTGGGTCGCCCTGTTGGCGGCCGTCGCATGTACGTTCACGCGGGAACCGATTGCGGGAGCAGTCGTGTCTGGACTCGCGCTCCTGGGGCTGATCATCGCCCAGGGCGCACGGTCCACGCGTGGTGGGCGCGGGGTCGGGCTGGCGTGGGTCTTGCTCTTGTCGGGCGCGGCAACCGTCGCGTACGGCGCAAGCATGGTCACGTTCCAGCTCGACCACGTTCCGCTTCCGCGCATCGTGCGCTTGGGAGCCCTGGCGCTGATCGGCGCGGGCCTCGCCCAACGTCACGGTGGTTGGGCGGCGACCATCGCTGCGGCGCTGGGCCTGGTTCACGGCGGCGTCCTGGAAGTCACGAGTGCCGCGGCGCTCGCGCTGGGAGCTCAGGTCGGCGCGCCCTGGTCGGGCTCGGCGTTGATCCGCAAGGAGCGCGGCGCGCACGCACAAATGGCCTTGACCGCGACAGCGTTGCAGGTCGTGTTCACCTTGGCGGGTGCATTGACCTTCGCCGCGACGTTCTCGTGGCTCGCGGGAACGGAATCGTCGGGGGTGGCCCCGATCACGATCGTGTTGGGCCTCAGCTGGCTGCTCGGGTTCGGAGCTGCGACGGCCTTGACACCGATCGTCACCGAAGCCGTCGAGCAGCACTTCGAACCGCCGAACCGCGTCGGTGGTGCCACCCTGGATGCGCCCTACTTGGCCCTCGCAGGTTGTGGCGCGCGACTCGAGGAAGGGCGCTTGCGCATCCAATCGTTGGCGCGCTTGATGCTCAAGGAGGAGCGTCCCGCAGAGCTCAAGATGCAGACGCTGATCGACGGGATCGAGTTCGAACTGGCCGAGGTCGAGACGATCGCGACCGACATCATGGGCGACGCGCGCGAGCAGGATCGCATCCGTTTGCATCGTCAGGTCAAGCAGGCGCACGACATGTACGACCTGATGGACGAGCTGCTGCAGGTGAAGGTCCTGGATCCGGGCAAGTCGCCGACGGTGCAACCGGAGATGGCCAAGAACTTGCGGGCGCTGCGGCATGCGACGCTGGAATTGTTGGGCGAGCGGGATCCTCTGCGGCTGCGTAGCTCCTGGCAATCCCACGAGACGCGAGCCCTGGACCTGGCGCAGGGCATCGAAGGCGCGTTGCACTTCGGAGGCTTGCGCATGGAGGACGGGCGGGCCTTGGGGCGCTCCATTCAGGGTTTGCGAGCGGTTGCGGCCCGTGCGGAGGCGTTGACCGGCCCTCCCACGGGGGCCGTCGCCTAGCTCCGTCTCGGACCTTGCAAGAAGTCACGTGAAGGCGGCGGGGCCGACTGCGTACGATGCCGTCCTGTCATGCCGATCTTCTTCTTACTCATTCTGGGTTTCATCGCCTTCGCCGTCATCAACGGCAGCAAGTCCGCCCAGAAGACGCGCGACGCCTTCGCCACGAGCGCCTTGACCTTGGGGCTGCAGCACAAACCGGGAACGGGCCCGTTCGGCCACAACCGACTGTCCGGAAAGCTCAACGGGTACCCGGTTCACGTGCGTACGTTCACGCGCTCCTCGGGGAAGAACAGCAAGACGTACATGCGCTATCAGGTGATGATGCCCTCGCTCGGCCTCGGCCTCGTGCTGAGTCAGGAGGGCTTTTTCAGCCGCATCGCCTCCGCGCTGGGCAGTCAAGACATCGAGGTCGGCGATCCCGTCTTCGATCCGCTGTTCCAGGTGCGTGGCAAGGACGAGCGCGACGTCACGCATTTCCTGACGCGCGAGCGCCGCGAGTTCCTGGTGGATGCGATCCAAGCGATGCCTTCGCTGCGGATCACCGACACCGAGGTGCACTACGAACGCCGCGGTGCTGAGCGTGATTCCGATCAAATCGTGCGCACGGTGCAACGCATGATTCGCGTCGCGCGCATCCTGGCGCCCGACGGCACGATCGCGGACTACGCACGCGACAAGAAGGCCCGCAAGCGCAGTTACACAGGCAGCAAGGACAGCGCCGTACTGG
>JAJDEX010000476.1 GCA_029259575.1 Planctomycetota bacterium
CTCGCGCCCGCCAAGGCGGCGTACCTCGCTGCGCGCGCTCACTTCGCGGAACGCCTGCGAATGGACTGGCAAGACGCGGACACGCGCGCCAACGTCGAGCTCATCCAGCGTCGGCTGAAGTCGATCGCGGACATCGAGGAACAGCGCAAGCAGGACGAAGGACAGGAGCGCTCCGACGAAGGCGATCCCGAGAACCAGGACAACCCCGAGTCCCAGGACCAGGACTCCAACGGTCAGAAGTCTCCCGGTGGCGAGCAGTCCGAGAATCAAGAGCCCAAGGAAGGCTCCGAGGATCAGGAGTCCGAAGGCGAGCAGCAGGACGCCGAGGACGCCGAGCCCGAGGAGACGAAAGAGGGCGAGACGAACGAGGCCGAGGAGGGTGAAGAGCCCGAGGAAACGCACATGACCAAGGAAGAGATGCAACGTCTCCTCGACAACCTGAAGGACCACGGGGAGGTCGGCGAGGACATCATGAAGATGAACCGCCGGCGTCAACGCGTCCGCGTGGAGAAGGACTGGTGATCATGATTCGTTTCGCCTGCTTGCTCGCGCTGGGATGGCTCCTGGCGCACACCGCACTCGCTCGCCCCCAAGGGCCCGAGGCCCGCGCCCACGTCGAACTGTCCGCTGGACTGGTGAAGCTCGGCGGGGAGGTGCGCATGGACATCGTCGTCCAGGACGCCAGCCGCGCCGAAGTCCTGGAGATCCCGCCGATCGAGGGCATCGACGTCCTCGGACCGGGGACCCCGACCATCTCGAGGTTCCGGGAGTTCGTCGGTGGTCGCTGGATCGTGCAGAGCACCCTGCGTTGGCCCGTGGTCCTGCGCCCGACGCGCACGGGAACCTTCCAGATCGCCGCGATCCGGATGTCGATCGACGGCAAGGAGCGCACGCTGACCGTCTCGCCCGGCGAGCTCGAGGTCGTGCGCGACATCGAAGGCGCGGCCGTCAGCTACATCGAGTGGGTCGGTCTGCCCGACGTCGTGTACGAGGGCCAGCCGATCGACCTGGACCTACGCTTCGGTTGGGACGCCGGTCTGAACCCCAGCGCGATCGACCTGCGCATTCCGTGGTGGGGGCACCTGCCCGACACGTTGTCGGTGCCCGGTGCTCCGCGCGACGGAGCGGCGACCTGGCGCACGATCCAGGTCCGACGCGGGCGCACGCTGCTCGAGTTGCGCTCCGAGATCGGTGCGGACTTCCAGCGCGGCGACCGCCCGTTCACCAGCAACCGCATCACCGATCGCATCGTCCAGACGCGACCGGGCAAGCTGGTCATCCCCCAGATCGTCTTCCAGTTTCGCGTGCCCTCCGCGCGGCCCGCTCGCGGACAGCCCCAGGGCGACGTGTTCTACGCGCTGCTCGATCCCGTCGAGATCGACGTGCGCAAGGTGCCCGAGGAGGGACGCCCGTTCGAGTGGACCGGGGCCGTCGGCGAGATCGGCGTGACGCGCGAAGTCGACAAACGGGACGTCGACCAGGGGGATTCCATCCGCTTCACGGTGACGTGGACCGGCAAGGCGAACCTCGAGTTCTTCGACCTGCCCGAGATCGATCGCATGGATGCGTTCCGCGGATTCCGGCTCCTGGGTGTTCAGGACGAGCGCAACCACCAGCGCGGCGAGGTCGAGCGGCGCGTGACCTTCGACCTCGTTCCGCTCGAGTCGACGTTGACCGAGGTTCCACCTCTGCCGCTGTCCTACTTCGACACGGTGAAGGGCAAGTACGCGGTCATCGCGACCGAGCCCGTGCCCATCCGTGTGCGGGCCGTCGAGGGCGCGACCATCGAAGGGCTCGACCCGACGAGCCGACTCGAGGACGACATCCTGGGCATCGATCCGACGCCGAACGAGGGCGAGCGCGAAGGTCCTGGCGGCCTGGCGCTCCTCGGACTTCTGGCGTCCCCGTTCCTGTGGTGGCTCGGTCGGACCGCCGCGCGCCGTCATGGCGATCCGGCGGCTCCGGCCACGCGACGCCGTCGCGCAGCCGGGAAGCGCCTGGCCCAGGACCTGGTTCGGGCCCGCACTGCACGCGAACAACAACGCGCGCTCACGACGTTCCTGTCGTCGCGAACCGGCGAAGGTCCCGGCGCGTGGGAGGGACGTGATCCCGAACTCTGGCGCAAGTCGGTCGACGCGCACCTGTCCGAAGGGCCGGCTCGCGAACTGCACCAGTTGCTCGAGGAACTGGACTCCGCCGTGTACTCGCGCGGCGACCAGGCGATCGATCCTTCCCGCATTCGCTCCGTGGCCGACGCGGCCCTCCAGGGAGGCCTTTGATGCTCGCACTCGTCCTGACCCTGCTGACGGCGTTGCCTGTCGCCGTGAACGATGGCGCGCCCGACGCCGCCAACGAAGCTTGGCGCCGCGGCGACGCGGCTTCGGCGATCAGCATGTGGGAGGCGCAGTTGTCCGACCCGACGACCTCGTCGCTCGAACGGGCGCGCCTCTGCCACAACCTCGGCAACGCCGCGTTCCATCGCAAGGACCCGCACGAGGCGATCGCCTGGTACACCGCTGGACTGCGCCTGGACTCCCGCCGCAGCGACACGTTCGCGAACCTCGAGTTCGCGCGGCTCCAGGTCGGCATGGATCCGGCCGACGACGGCAGCCTGACCGCCACGTTCCACCGCGCCATCGATTGGATGGGAGCCAGCGGCACCTCGTGGATCGCCATGATCGGCGTGATCGGACTGCTGCTCTGCATGGGCGGCGAGGCGATGCGCGGCGGCTTCGGCTGGCGTGCGGCCGTGGTGTCCGCGATCTGCTTGCAACCGTTGCTCTGGGCGCCCAAGGTCGCGCACCTGTGGAGTCGGTCCGAGGCCACCTGGATGGTGATCGAGCCCAACGGGACCGCCGGCTATTCGGAGCCGCAACGGTCCGCGGCGACGGTCGAGCACTACATGCCCGGCCAGATCCTGGAGCGCCACGACGCCGTCGGCGACCACGTCCTGGTCTCGGTCCCCGGCGAGCGGACCTCGTGGGTGCGCGAGGGCACGCTCTTCGCGTTGCGGCGCTGAACCGCAGGGCCAGCTTGTCGGCCCAGCACTCGGCCCAGCACATGACTCGGCGCGGGGGAGGGGCTGTTGGGCCGGTTCCGCGGTCGGCTCCCCCAAGGATCCCTGGAACTGGCCGTTCCCAAGGCGCATCCTGTCGCGCGTCATGCGCGTTCCCCGTCTGCTCGCCCTCGCCCTTCTGTCGATCGCTGCGATGCTGTCGACCGGTTGCTCCAAGGCCGAGGCCGAAGGCAAGCCCGGGCGCGGTGTCCTGATCGTCGCCGTCGATGGCTGGCGCTGGGACCACTTGAGTCAGGCCGGCTACGACCGCAACACGACGGCGCACCTGGAATCGTTGGCCGACGACTTCGTGATCTTCGAGAACACGTGGAGCACGGGCGCCGATCTGATCCCGGCCCACATGGCGCTCTTGACCGGCTGCGATCCGACCTTGGTCGAAGCGCCTTCGATCCCGCTCGAGGATGGCACGACCGCCGCGCCGGCCTTCCCCTGGAGCATCCCCGATCCGGTCCCACGCTTGGCCGCGCAGTTGTTCCAGGAAGGCTGGGCGACGGCCGCGTTCGTCGATGATCCTCGCCTGGGCGCGCTGCGCGGAGTCGACCTGGGCTTCCACGACGTCGCACAGTTCGGTGGAGGACTTCCCGGTGAGGACCGCGTCTTCGGTTTCAGCGGCGTCGGCGTGCGCTTCGCCGAGTGGCTCGAGACCGTCGAGCCTGGACAGGACTGGTTCGCCTACGTCCACGTGAACGACCTGGACCGCATGTGGCAGCACGGACGCCTGCGCATGCACGACGACTTCCCACCGCGGCCGGAACTCGACTTCGTTCCTCCGGTCGGCCGAGCCGCGCCCGTGTTCCACGCGATCGCGCCGCACCGACGCGGGGATCGGCAGCGTACGATGGGCGAGTTGGAGTCGATCTACGACACTGCGTTGTGGAGCCTCGACCGGCACCTCGAACGCGTCTATCTGCACCTGGCCGAGCACAGTGATTGGGAGCGCACGACGCTCGCGATGGTGGGGACCTACGGGACCTGCTTCGGCGAGGGCGGGCTCATTCTCGACGCAGGTGGACTGACCGAGGCCGACCTGCG
>JAJDEX010000477.1 GCA_029259575.1 Planctomycetota bacterium
CGTGCCGGCCGAGAGGTTCTCGAAAAGGGCGACGCCGTCGTCGTCGACGATCACGTTCTGGTAGTTGCCTCCGAATTGGAAGTCACTTTCATTCGACTTGAGGCTCATCCAAATGTTCGTCCCCGGCTCGAGGTCGCCCGCGAGGACACGCACCTTGTGCAGGACGGGGATCGGGAACCGCACCACGGTTTCGCCCACAGCCAGGACCACGGTCTGGGAACTGACGGTCGTCGACCTCCACTCGTCGGTCTTCACGCCGAGTGCGACCGTGTACTCCCCGGGCACGAGTCCCACGATCTCGGCACGGCCGTCCGCACCGACCGGATGCTCGTTCCGACCATGCCCGCGCCACACGTCCTCGGACTTCATGACCGCGCTCACGATCAGCCGGCCGCGCATCTCGGACGTCGTGTAGCCGGCGACCTCGGCGATGAGGGTGGCCGGCAACTGGAACTGATGGGTCAGTTCCCGGGTGCCTTCCTCCACCTCGACGCTGACGGTGCCGTAGGCGCTGTGTTCGAGCGTCAGCGTGTAACTCGTCTTCGGCGGCCAGGGATCGAAGAACTCATCGAGCCCGCTGCTGGCTTCCATCACGTAAACGCCATCGTCGCTGACCATGCTGCGCGAACCACGACTGGAACTGCTCATGCCGGACTGGTGCCTCACTCCGATCTGCACGCCCGGAAGCGTGGCTCCGTCCGGGTCGAGCACGGTGAGGCGCAGCTGCATGTTCGGATCGGCCTCGGGAACGACGAGGTCGGCCTGCGCCATGCCGTCGGTGACCTCGACGACCTGATGCACGGAAACGCGCTTGCGACCCTGGGCGATGCCGACCGCGTAAATGCCTGGCGTAAGGTCGTGGAAGTAGTACTTGCGGCTCCGTGCACGCGTCTTGGTCGAAGACGTCGCCAAGGCCTCCTCCTCGAACTGATCGGCGCTCGCCAGGTCGATCAACTGGATCTCGACCCACTCGTTGTCTCCTCCGACAACGCGCCCGCGAATACCCACCACCGGCTCCAGGACCAAGCGCACGGTTTCGGACCCGCCTTCCGGAACGCGGACGGTGACGGATTCGCTCTTGAGGTTCGCATCCTCGGAGTTGAATCGCCCTGAGGAGAACTGGACCTCGCCCAACGCACTGACCTCGTAGGTTCCGGCCAAGAGGCCGAGCGCCGGATCCGTCGCCTTCCAGTCGTGGCTGCGACTGGAGCGTTCGGACTCGGCCTTCAGAGAGGTGCGCGCTTCGGGCACCGCCTCTCCGTCGCCGTCGACGACCTCGATCGTGAGCGCGCTGATCCGCGCCCCCACCAGGTCACAGCGCTCTCCGACTTGCACGGACGACGACTTGGTTTCGATCGACAGACCCTCGAGGTAGCCCTCGATGGAGTACTCACCGCCTTCGACGAGGCCCAGGAATTCATAAGCGCCGTCCGCGTCGGTCTGGACCCGACTTCGAGTGGCGCGCCGCATCGCCCAGTGGTCCGCGCTGGTTCGCAACGCGCTGTCCAGGGTCTCGACTTCGGGCGCCGCTCGACCGACGGCGGGATACTGCGCGGGACCGGACCAAGGCTGATTCTGCGTCAGGATCAGAGTCACGTCCGCGAGCGGCTCACCGTCCTTCGTGCGCACCTCGCCCCAGATCTTGCCCTCACCCGACTCCGGATCGATGCTTGGCGCGTGCACATCGGCGATCGCGCGATCCACGCGCTCCGGTGCCAAGGTCCGTGCGGGGATCGGAACGTCCGTGGCGGCCTCCGATCGGGAGGCATCGACCACACCCGCCTTCAACTCGGCGGGGCGCTTCGACTCGGCCGCCGCGACGATTCCGGAACGATGATCGACGGGCACGACCTGGGTGGGATCCGCGTCGGCGGGAGCGATCACATATCCGATCGCGACGCCGAACAGGAGCGTGAACAGGGCGAGCAACAGGCTCTTGGCAGCCATGGGTTTCCTTCTCTCGGGGGTTGTCGACAGCCTGGCCTGGTTCCCTCACGGGGATGTGCCGTGAGTGGGCCCAACTCGTGCGTTGGGTGTGCTCACGGTGCATGCTCAAGGGGGATCCTGGCTAGGTACGTTCTGAGGGTACGGCTTCTTCGCGGACTCGCGTTCCGAATCGCCCCTGCGCACGGAGGGCACGGCGTGGACCGTCGGAATCAGTCATCGCGGTGCGTCGGATGGAACGACCCACCCAGGGATTGACCTTCCGTGTCTTCACTGGACGGGATCGTGAACGTCAGGTTCTCGCCTTCACGCAAGGTCACCACCGTGAAGGTGTTCGGACGGTTGCCGCCGAGCGCGTTGCGCATCGCATTGGCGGTCGACTCGATGCCGACGACTTCGAGGATGCGATCGCCGGGACGCAGGCCCGCTACGTAGAGGATGCCCTCGATGTCGCTGATGCGCACCTCGAGAGCGTCCATCACGCGCGGCGAGAACACGATCTCGCCGCAGGGGACGGTGACCTCCATCGTGTCGCTCGCGTTGTTGCCACCCAACGTGTACGCCCCGGGGACGACGTCGCGGAACGTGGCGCGCAGGTTCTCGTCGAGTTCGGCGTTCAAGCTGCCGCGCCCGCGGAAACGACCCTGCATGCCGTCGTTCTCGTCCGTCACGGGGCGCATGTACATGTACGTCCCCTTGGACAACGTCGGGGCGATCACGGTCACGTCGTGGACCACCGGTGCAGCGAAGTTGCAGGGCGTGTTCTTGCGTCGGGCGTCGACCTCCTGGGACGCGACGCGGCGCTCGTTCCACATCTCGGTGCCGAGGTTCAGAGTCACCTGATAGCGACCGGGAACGAGGCCCTCCAGGACCGCGACACCGCTCGAGTCGACCTTGGGATCGCCCTGGCCGCCGGTCCAGTACTCGCGACCGCTGTTGCCATCGGCCAGGAACTTGGCGGTCACGCGCAAGCGCCCCTTGACGGCGCAATTGGCGTAGCCATCGACCTGGACGCGGATCGAGATCGGCTCGTCGAACTGCACGTCGACGCGCATCTGCCCTTGGGTGAGCGGAACGTTCTTCTGGCCGTAGTCCGGGTGGGTCACGCGCATCGAGTAGGTCTCCTGCGGCGCCCACGGCTCAACGATCTTGGCGATCTCGCCCTTCAGCGGCACCGCGTACGTCCCGTCGTCGTTCTCCTTGAGGTTCACGCCGAAGTGCGACGAGTTGTTCTCGCCCTTGCGCTCGACCGTGATGTGGATGTCCGGCAGGAGTCGCCCGGCCGGCGAGGTCACCGCAACCGTCATCGACGGCACTTCCTTGCGCTCGCCCATCTTGAGGGCGACCTCGACGAGGCCGCTGGTCACATCGACGATCTCGTAGGCGAAGATCACCTTGCCTTCCCAATCGGTCGCGCCGACGGCGTAGCGCCCCGGAGCCAGATCCATGAAGTGGAAGAACCCGTTGTCCTCGTCCGAATGCACGGAGGACTTGCCCAGCGCCTCTTCGCTGAACTCCGTGCCGCCTCCCAACTCGAGCAGTTTGACCAGGTGGTCGTCCTCCTGCTCGCCGTCCCACGTCCCGCGGATGCCCGTGCGCGGAGCCAGTTCGAGGGTGACGGGGCCGTTCGATCCCGGCTCGATCATCACCGTCTGCTTCTCGCTCGCGTGATCGGAATCCAGGTTGTACGAGCCCACCGCGTGGCGGGTCGACCAACCTTGGTAGGCCCGAAGCTGCGTGCGCCCCGGGGAGAGCCGCAGCTGATTGTCATCGGGCGCCCAGGCGTACGCCGAACTGTTGTGCGAACGCTGAACGAAGACCGCAGCCTCGTCGACGGGACTGCCCGCAGCGTCGACGACCAACACCTCGAGGGTCGCGACGGCGCGCGCGCGGAAGTCGACCTCGGAGCCGGGCCGAATGCGATACGCGTCGTCGATCGCATGAACGATGTGCCCCTCGAGTTGAGCACTCAACCGATAGTTCGTCATCGGGTCCAACCCGACGGCACGGTAGACACCGTTCTTGCCCGAGGTGCAGCGCAGCCGATCGGCGCGCGACTCCGACCAGTCCTCGGCGGCCTCTTGCAGGTGCTCCTCCAGGGTCGTCTCAGGGGCGGCGGCAGCGCCGACCGAGTTCGGGTCCTCCAACCTCATCTCGTTCCGCATGCGCCGAACGATGATCGTCGCGCCCTCGAGCCCCAGCCCTTGGGCGTCCATCACGCGACCCACGATCTCGCCGGAGCCGGCCGCGGATGCCTGGGCCTCGGGCTCGGCGATGCTCGAGATGGCCGCCTTCACCCGATGGGGCGACAGGGCCGGGACGTTCTGGGACGGGGCCTCGACCTCACTGCGCCGGCCTCCACCCGACCCGCCCGCCAAAGGGGTCACCGGGTCCTGGTGGACCGGCTGGGATCCGGTGCGGTGGCCGGCCAGCACGATCGGCTCGGCCCCGCCGGATCCGGGAGCCACGAGATAACCGAGGGCCCCTCCGATCAGGAGAGCCATCGTTGCGGGCAGGAGCGAGCGTGCGTTCATGGGCACCGGGGGTTCCGGACGAGCCCCAACGTGATGAGCGCGTCGGGGAAAGGACAGGTCGACCTAGGTCGCCATTCGAGCATCTGGGGCGCCTGATTCGCAGCCCCCGAAGGTGAGATCGAGGTTGGGTTCGACGGAAGGGCCCTGAAGCGGGGCTGGGTGCCCCTCTGCGGGACCGGGAGCGGACCAGGACATACCCTGAAGGTCCCGCCCGGGGCGGTTGCGCAGCCTCCCGACCCTTCCTATCATCCGGGGCTTCACCACAGGGATTCGAAGTCTCCGGACAGGTTCTTGAAGGACCCCGCGCTGGATTCCCTTCCGGGCCACCATCGACCTGGACGTTCCCCGTGATCCCTTGTGGGCAACTCCCACGAGATTTCCTCCGCGCTCGCGCTCCATGACCGCCATCGACGCCCCGCCCTTCGACCTCAAGTCGGACCCCATCCCCAGCTTCGGCGCCCTCCAACAGGAACGCTGCCGCATCTTCGAGAGCAGCCAGGAAGTCGAACTCTTCCGCAGCAAAGTCGTCCAACTCATGGACGAGGGTGAAGAGGGACGTCGCAAGGGCCTCGGCATGTGGCTCGTCGGCGATCTCGAGAGCGCCGCCAAGCGCCTTCTGCCGTACGAGCAGGACGACGTCGCCGCGTTCACGCGCGCCAACGCGCTCATGTCGCTGCGTCGCCCGTCGGAAGCCAAACCGATCTTCGAGCGCCTCAGCACGAAGTACCCGGACGAGCCGCGTCCGCGCGGTGGCATGCTCGACAGTCAACTCGACGCCGACCTCGAGAAGGGCGACCTGGAATCCGCCGGTCAGACCCTCGAGGCCGCCTTGAACGCCGCACCGTCCAGCTTCGCGGGCAGCGCGGAAGCGCTCTACCTGCAAGGCCGCTTGGCGGAATGCAAGAACGAGCCCCAGGCCGCCGTCGACAACTACCTCGCCGCGCGCGAGGTCGATCCGACGCATCGCCGCAACCTCTTCCGTTTGGCGTACTGCGCCGAGCGTGGTGGCCTCGACGAACTCGCGCTCGAATCGTACGAGAGCCTCTCCTCGATGCTGCCGATCGACCGCGCGACGCTGTCGAACCTGGGACTGCTCTACGAGGACCTGGGTCGCGATCAGGACGCCGCCGCGTGTTACGACACGATCACGAAAGGCTGCCCGATGGACCGCCGCGCCAAGCTCTATCTCGAGGATGCGCGCGCCGGGATGATCATGTTCTACGACGAGGACATGGAGAAGAAGGAGGATCGACTCAACCAGATCCTGCGCATCCCGATCACCGACTTCGAACTGTCCGTCCGGGCGCGCAACTGCCTGAACAAGATGGACATCATGACGCTCGGCGACCTGGTCAAGAAGACCGAGGCCGAGCTGCTCAGCTACAAGAACTTCGGCGAGACGTCCCTCGCCGAGATCAAGGAGATCTTGAACTCCAAGAACCTCCGCCTCGGCATGGCCCGCGAGGAAGCGGTCGCGAGCATCTCGCGCCAGCGCGTCGAGGCTCCGGTCTCGGCCGATCCGAACGATCCGCGCAACAAGCCGATGAGCGAGCTCAAGCTTTCGATCCGCGCGCGTCGCACGGTCGAGAACCTGGGTTGCATGACGCTCGGCGACGTCGCTCAGCACTCGGAAGAGGAGCTCCTGGGCATGCCGAACTTCGGCGTGACCAGCCTGCTCGAGCTGAAGAACAAGCTGTCCGAGCACAACATGAAGCTCAAGGGCGAGGACTGATCCAGACCCCTTCCGGATGCCCGCGCATCGCGGGCTCCGGAACGAACCTGCGCCCGTCACGCAGCTCTTCGGAGCCGCGACCTCGGGTCCTAAGGAGACGCGCGTGTACGAGTACCTGGAAGGGACCGTGGTCGAGCGCAACGCCGCTCACCTGGTGATCGACGTCGGTGGTGTCGGCTATTCGCTGCGCACGCCGCTCGGCAGGCCGCTGCCCGAGCTCGGCTCGCGAGCCCGCATCTGGACGCACTTCGTCGTGCGCGAGGACGCGCAGACGCTCTACGGCTTCACCCAGCTCGAGGACCGCGACCTGTTCCGCATGCTGCTGCGCGTGCGCGGCGTCGGGCCCGGCATGGCGTTGGCCGTGCAGTCGGGCCTGGATCGCGAGGACATGGTTCAGGCCCTCATGGCCAAGGACCCCGTGCCCTTCACGCGCGCCAAGGGCGTCGGCAAGAAGACCGCCGAGCAGATCGTGCTCGACCTGCACGAACGCGTCGCGCGGTTCGCTGGCAGCACGACCTCCGGCTCCGGCACCCTCACGCCGTCCGCGCCCCCCAGCCCGGGCCAGGCGAACCTCGAGGACGCGGCCGCCGCGCTCGTCTCGATCGGCTACCCCGAGAAGGAAGCCAGCAAACTGGTCACGAAGGCGGCCAAGACGGTCGATCCTTCCGACCTCGAAGCCCTCGTTCGCGCCGCCATCCGCGGTTGAACGCACCCCCACGACCGTCCGCACCACCGCACCCTCGCGGACCCACCCCCCCGCGACCTCTTGGACGCACCCATCAAGGCCATGACTCCCCGCACGCCTGCGCAAGTTCGCATCCTCATCTGCGACGACCTCCACCCCGACGGCATCGCGCGCCTGCGCGAGCTGGGCTTCGAACCGGAGGAGCGGGTCGGCATGACCCCCGAGGAACTCCTGACCGCCGTGCCGGACGTGCACGGGGTCATGGTGCGCTCGGCCACCAAGATCACGGCGGACGTCATCGCGGCCGCCCCGCACCTCGAGGTCGTCGGTCGCGCCGGCGTCGGGGTCGACAACGTCGACGTCAAGGCCGCCACCCAACGCGGCGTCGTCGTCATGAACACGCCGACGGGCAACACGGTCACGACCGGTGAGCTCGCGATCAGCCTGCTCTGCTCGGTCGCCCGCCACATCCCTCGCGCGGACCGACTCACGCGCAGCGGGACGTGGAAGAAGAAGGGCCTGATGGGTTCCGAGATCACCGGCAAGACCTTGGGCGTCATCGGGCTGGGCCGGATCGGCCGCGTCGTCGCGGACCGCGCGCAAGGCCTGCGCATGAACGTCATCGCGCACGATCCCTACCTGTCCGGCACGGGCGCCGCCTCGCCGGTCGAAGGCGTCGATCTGATGACGCTGGACGAGTTGCTGGAGCGCGCCGACTTCGTCACTCTGCACGTGCCGCTCATCGACAGCACGCGCAACATCATCTCGAAGGAAGCGATGGCCAAGATGAAGCCCGGCGCGCGGTTGATCAACGCGGCGCGCGGCGGTTTGGTCGACGAGCACGCGCTGGCCGATGCGCTCGAATCCGGGCACCTCGCGGGCGCCGCGCTCGACGTGATGGTCGAGGAGCCGCCGTCCCCGGACCACCCGCTGCTGGGTCGCGACGACGTCATCCTGACGCCGCACCTGGGCGCGTCCTCGCACGAAGCCCAACGCAAGGTCGCCGTCGACCTGGCCGACCAGTTCGGCACGTTCTTCCACGACGGCATCG
>JAJDEX010000478.1 GCA_029259575.1 Planctomycetota bacterium
ACGTGCACCTCGACGGTGCACTGACCGTCGAGCTCGAGTCGGCCTGGGAAGTGACGCTTCACGTCCACTAGGGCCACGAGCATGCCCTCCTTCGACCCCACGCCCGCCGACCAGTTCTCGTTCGGTCTCTGGACCGTCGGCAACGTCGGTCGCGACCCGTTCGGTGATCCGACGCGGCCCGCGCTGAACCCCGACGACTCCGTGCGCAAGCTCGGCGAGATCGGCGCGTGGGGCGTGAACCTGCACGACAACGACCTGGTGCCGTTCGATGCCAGCGCGGGCGAGCGCGATCGGATCGTCACGTCCTTCCAGAAGGCCTGCGCGGACAACGGCGTCGTCGTGCCGATGTGTACGACCAACCTGTTCGGCCATCCGGTGTTCAAGGACGGTGCGTACACCTCGAACGATCCCAAGGTGCGCGCGTTCGCGTTGCAGAAGACGATGGCGGGCATCGATTTGGCCGTCGAGCTGGGCGCCGAGATCTACGTCTTCTGGGGCGGCCGCGAGGGCACCGAGGCCGACGCGTGTCGCGATCCGCAGGTCGCGATCCAGCGCATGCGCGAGGCCATGAACTACCTGACGTCCTATGTGAAGGATCAGGGCTACACGATGACGTTCGCGCTCGAGGCGAAGCCGAACGAGCCGCGCAGCGACATCTACCTGTCCACGACGGGGCACATGCTGCACTTCATCACGACCCTGGACGACGCAGACATGGTCGGCGTGAACCCCGAGGTCGCGCACGAGAACATGGCGGGCCTGTCGTTCGTGCACGGCGTGGCCCAGGCGATGGAGGCCGGCAAGCTGGCGCACATCGACCTGAACGCCCAGAAGGGACCGCGCTACGACCAGGACCTGCGCTTCGGTTCCGAGGGCTTGAAGGAGGCGTTCTTGTTGGTGCGCTTGCTCGAAGGCACCGCGGGCAACGCGCGCTACACCGGCCCGCGCCACTTCGACGCGCACGCCTATCGCACCGAGGACCAGGCGGGTGTCTGGGACTTCGCGCGCGGTTGCATGCGCACGTACAAGATTCTCCAAGCGCGCGCGCAAGCGTTCGACGCCGACCCCGAGGTCAAGGCCATCCTCGCCGAGCAGTCCTGCGAGACCGCCGACCCGCTGCTCGGTTCGTACACGTCCGAGAAGGCCGCCGAGCTGAGCGCGACCTCGTTCGACGTCGACGGCATCGCGAAACGCGGCCTGCGCTACGAGCACCTGGACCAGTTGATGATCGAGCACCTGCTCGGAGCGCGTTCGTGACGCGGGACCTGTTCCTCGGGCTCGACGTCGGGACGCAGGGGACCAAGGGCGTTCTGCTGGACGCCACGAAAGGCGAGATCGTGGGCCGCGCGAGTTCCGCGTACGGCCTGATCGAAGGGCTGCCCGAGGGCGCCTCCGAACAACATCCCGACACCTGGTCGGCCGCGATCGCGAACGTCGTGCGCGCCCTCGACATCGATGCGCAGCGCTTGGCCGGCATCGGCGTCTCGGGCCAACAACACGGCTGCGTCCCGCTCGACGCCGACGGACGTGTGCTGCGTGCGGCGCGCCTTTGGTGCGACACGAGCACGACGCGCGAGGCCGAGGAGCTGTCCGCGACCTTGGGCCGGACCATCCCCGTCGGCTTCACGGCGTCCAAGGTGTTGGCGTTCGCGCGCGAGGACCCCGAAGCCTGGGACGCCTGCGCGCACGTTCTGTTGCCGCACGACTACGTCAACCACCGGCTCACGGATCGCTTCACCAGCGAGGCCGGCGACGCATCGGGCACGGGTTACTTCGACCCGAAGACCCGACAGTACGACGTTCGCGCGATGGCCGCGATCGATGCGAGACTCGCCGAGCGTGTTCCCCCTCTCCTCGCTGCCAACGAATCCGCCGGTTCCCTGACAAAGGGCGCTGCGACGTGGCTCGGGCTCGGTGCGGCCGCCGTCGGCGTTCCCGTGTCCGCCGGTAGTGGCGACAACATGCTGAGCGCGATCGGCAGCGGCGCGACGCGCTCCGGGACCGCCGTCGTCAGCCTGGGCACTTCGGGCACGGTCTTCACACGTTCCGACGTCCCCGTGATCGATCCGTCGGGCGCGATCGCAGCGTTCTGCGACTCGACCGGTGCGTGGTTGCCGCTCGTGTGCGTGATGAACGCGACCGGCGTCGCCGAGGAGGTCGCTCGAGCGTTCGGCACCGATCATGCGACGCTCACCCGCGAAGCCGCCGCCTTGCCCGCGGGCAACGACGGCCTGTTGATGGTCCCGTACCTGATGGGCGAGCGCACGCCCGACCGACCGAACGCCACGGGCAGCTTGCACGGCCTTCGGCCCGGAGGCCTCGCGCGCGGCGCGTTGTATCGCGCGGCTCTCGAAGGCGTCGCGCTCAACCTGGCGTGGGGGGTGGATCGCATGCGCGAGCTCGATCTTCGGATTGACAAGGTGCGGCTGGTCGGAGGTGGCGCCAAGAACGACCTGTGGGCGAGCATCCTGGCCTCGGCCCTGCACGTTACGGTCGAGCGCCCGGTCGAGTCCGAGTCGGCGGCTTTGGGCGCAGCGTTGCAGGCGCAATGGGTGACGCGCCCCACGGAGTCCATCGACGACCTGGCGCAGGTCGCGGTGAAGTTCGAAGGCGTTCCGATCGAGCCCAACGCCGCGGACGCCGCCGTGTATGCCGAGCGGTTGGGTACGTTCCGCAAGCTGGCTGAGGGCTGAGGGCTGAGGGCTGAGGGCTGAGGGCTGAGGGCTGAGGGGGGTCGGGCTCGATGGCGAGATGCTTCGGAGGCGCATTCTGGGCCTCCTTCTGGGCCGCCTTCTGGGCCGCCTGTGTCGTGGGCCTCCCGCGCCTGTTGGACCTACTGGACCAACTGCGCCGACTGGATCTACTGGTCCCCCCGCGCCCTGCGCAGGTCCGACCACCAGGACCCGGGAGGACCGGCTAGGATCGGGGTCATGAAACATCTCCTCCCCGGCGTGATCCTCGGATGCGCCCTGTTGTTCGGTGCCTGCGCGAGCCCGGATCGAGACTCGGTCTCGGACGGTGACGTTCGAGCGGACGTCCAAGCCGACGTCCAAGAAGCGCGCCTGCCCGAGATCCGCTACTACATGATCGCCGACGCGTGACCGTTTTGTGTCAAAGTCCAGAACGCCGTGAGCGAACTGGCACCGTCGTACGAGGGTCGCGTGGATTTTGTCATCATTTCCGCCGAAGACACCGCCCAGCGCGGCGATGAGATCGAGGCCTTCGGCTTCACCGAACTGCGCCACGGCCTGGTCGGTTTCACCTCGAAAGGCGACCCCCTGGTCAAGCTACCCGGCCATCGATTCGGCAAGCCCGAGATCGAAGCGGCTGCGGCGCAACTGCTCGCAGCCGACGTCTGATCCCTACCACTCTCAGCAACATGAAACTCTCACTCCTGGCCATCGGCGCACTCGTGCTGCCGATGACCGTTCCGACTCCGGTCGGCGTCGGTGGGTCCCTCGGGGACCTTCCGATCGAGGACATCACGCAGTCCGGCGCCGAGTCCATCGAGGACTACGCCGGCCGCGCGATCCTCGTCGAATTCTTTGCCTACTGGTGAGGCCCTTGTGTCAGCGCTGTCCCGCACATGAACGAGCTTCACACGAAGTTCGCAAGTGAGGGGCTGAGCGTCGTCGGCGTGACCGGCGAAACCCAAGCACTGACCGAACCCTGGATCGAGAAGCACGGTGCGAAGTACGCATACGGCTATGACAAGGGCATGAAACTCATGTCGAAGGTCGGCGCCGGCGGCTATCCGAGCGCCGCGTTGATCGACGAGAACGGCGTCCTCGTTTGGCAGGGGAACCCGGGCGCGCTCACCGACGACATCATCCGAGGCGTGTTGCCCGCGGCCCTGGACCTCCCCGTGTGGGAATGGCCCGAGTCGGCGGCGAAAGCGCGCAAGTTGTTCGTCAAGGGGCACATCGCCAAGGCGCTCGAAGAGGCGGCCAAGCTGGGCGAGGACGGGGCCATCGTGCACACCGCGCTCCAGGGCGTCGTCACCGGCAAGGTGGCCGGACTCGAAGCGTTGATGAAGACCGGCGACTGGCTCGCGGTCGACGACCGTCTCGAGCTCCTGGACGACGCGCTGGACGGATTGCCGGAGCACGACCAGGTCGAGGCCGCAGCGGACATCTTGAAGAAGGACAAGGTCGCCCAGGAGATCCTGGATGCCCAGAAGAAGGTCCGGAAGATGCTGTCCGGGAAGATCAAGAAGGGACAGATCCCCGGGATTCAGAAGAAGCTCGAGAAGATCGCCAGCGACCTGCCCCGCACCGCTGCTGCGCGGGACGCCGAGAACGGCATTCGCGCGCTGCGATCCAAAGTGCGCTGATCCTCTGATCTTCTGATCTTCGCTTGGGACGCAGTGCGATCCGACGCAGTGCATTCCGATGCAGTGCGATCCGACGCAGTGCGATCCAAGAGACCGACGAAGGCGAGTCCCACCGGGGCTCGCCTTCTTGCGTAGGCGTCAGGACGCCGCGCTGATCTCGAGCGCTTCCATGTCGGGACTGGCGTCCGACCAGGCGTACGTCGTCCGGCTCGGGATCGTCAACGCGTCTCCGTCGGTCAGGTCGATCGTTCGGTCCGACACGCGCACGCGAACGGAGCCCTGGAGCACGAAGAGAATGCGCAGGTCACCGATCCGATCGGTCGGGTTCCCGAGGGGCTCGAGGACGCGCAGCACACGTCCACGAACCGCACCGTTCGATGCGGCGCCAAGTCCTAGATCGCGCTGCTCGAGCCCCGTCACCTCGGCCGGGCTCCACGCGCTCGCGGCCGCCACATGTCGTGCGAAACGCTGTCCACCGAAGTCGCGTGTCGGATCGATGATCGGCGTCGGCAGCGTCAAAGCATGGTCGATCGTCGTGCGATGTTCCGCGGGGCACGCGACCTCGACGACCTCCAGTCCTGGCGAACTCTCCAGCACGCGATGGCGGATACCGGGCGGTTGCAGCACGGCGTCGCCCGCGCGCATCTCGAAGGGCTCCCCCTGGTCCTCGTACACCACGCGCACCCAGCCTCGTACGCACACGATCAACTGATAGCGCACCGCGTGGTGGTGGACCGCGTCGGGCACGGGGCCACCCTCTTCGATGCGGATGTGGGAGGCGATGACGTGTCCACCGAGCCGCCCCGGGATCAGGTCGCGGTACTTCATGCCCGCGCGACCGCGGGTCCAGGCGTCGGGGCCGTCCTCGAACGGAACGTGAACGAGGTCCGGTTGGATCCCGGGTACGAGAACGTCGGGTTCCGCGGTCCGCGCGACCTCGCCCGCGACCGCGCCGGGCGACGCGTCGAGACGGGTCCACTCGCCATCGCGTTCGATCGTCGCGATCCGCGGCGCGTCCGCCGGGAAGATCGAGTGCAGGCGCGTGCCAGGGACCTGGAGCTCTTCGTCCAGCGCGGCTTGCAGATCCGTGCAGGGACGAACCCGTTCATGGGTGGGGGAGGTCATGGTCCCGCATCCTCGCTCGCGCGCGCGCCCATCGCAACTTGTGGCCAGCGTCGATGCCCGATAGCGTTCGGGTCCGATGACGCATCCCCGATTCGCATTCCTCCTGCTCGAGGATCATCCCTACGGATGTGAGATGCTGCGCCAGCTCCTGGGCGGCGGTTTCGAGCCGGCGTGCGTCGTCGTCGAGCGCTCCGCGATCGCCGAGGAGGAGCGTGCGAAGTTCCTGGAGCGCATCGACGGGCGGGTCGTGGCGAAATCGATTGCCCAACAGTTGGACCCTGGTGTTCCGGTCCTGCACGTGGAGGAGCACACGAGCGCAGCGGTGTGTCCGCTGCTGCAGGACCTCGACCTGGACCTGGTCGTGCTGGGCGGCACCCGCGTGATTCGGGGTCCCTTGCTGGACCTGCCGCGGCACGGCGTGATCAACAGTCACCCCGGCTTGCTTCCCGAGTGCCGCGGGTCGGCGTCCCCCGCGTGGTCCGTCCTGCACGACATCCCGATCGGCGCGACGACGCACGTCTGCGACGCTTCGATCGACACGGGCGATCTGTTGCTGCGTCGCGAGTTGCCCGTGCGGCGCGGGGCGACCTACGAGGACTTGTGCCACGGCACGCTGTTGCTGGCGGGCGCGTTGATGCGCGAAACGTTGGAGGCCTTCGTCGCCGGCACCTGGAATCAGCTGCGACGTCCGCAAGGCCCGTCGTCGCATCCAACGTTCCGGAACGCACCGGACGATGTGCTGCAGGCCGTGCGCGCGAAGCTGGTCAGAGGGACCTACGCGCACTACGCGGACGACTAGGAGGCTGCGCCATCTGTGGCGCAGCCTCCTAGGACCCGGCGACCACCAGGGTGATCTGGCGGCCGCCGAGCGGGTATTGGATCGCGACGCGGAAAGCGCGGAAGTCCGAAGGGTCCCAGCCGAGCTTGTCGAACGTGTACTGCTGGAGCTCGACGTAGCGCGGGTACTCCTTGAGCCGCATCCGATGCAAGCCGGACCCCAGCACCTGGACCTCGTGCGGCGAGCGGCGCAGGTCGAGGGCCCGCGCCGGATCGCAGGCGGACGCGGGTCCACGTCCGGACGTGTCGTAGATCATCAGCCTCGGGCCCGTCCCCGCATACACGTCGGGATGCACGATGAGGTCGAAGACCATGCGCCGTGAGGCCAGCTCGGGGATGGAGTAGAAGAACGGCGGCGTCTCCGAGTTCGGCTGGCGATCGTGGAGTTCGTTGCGGTTCACCTCCGACACGACCAGGTCGACCTTGGAGGCCGGGCCGAATCCCGTCGGGCCCAGGGAGTACTGCACACGGGATCCGAAGCTCTCGGCCAGGAGAGGCGCGGGGGGGGAGTTGCAGAACTGGTTGAGCCGGATGTCCTCGAGACCCTCGAGCGCGGGCACGCCCTCGAGGTTGGTGGGACCGCGCGGATCCTCGGCCCCAGCGGGGAGGTCCACACCCGGCGAGGGCAAGCGATCGGTACGAACCGTCCCCAACTTGACGACGGCGTCCGGACGGATCCGGTCGATCCCCAGCAGGCACTTCGTCACGACGATGTCGAGCCGA
>JAJDEX010000479.1 GCA_029259575.1 Planctomycetota bacterium
GGGTCGACGGCGACGATCGTCTCGGCGGAGTCGTCGCCATTCGTCGTAAAGGGGCGCACGACGAGGAAGCGCAGGCCCTCGAGGGTCTCGTCCTTGCGCGTCGCCCAAACCTGACCGATCACCGTCGCGACGATCATGCCCCCGCCTCCTCGCGCCAGGACTGCGGTACGCCGGGAGCCTCGAAGTCGTCCACGATCCCGACGACCGCGGCCTCGAAAGCCAGCTCGCCGTCGCCGCCGCAGGCCACGCGCGCGGCCTTGCCGAAGGCCACGATCACGCGTTCGCCGACGTCCGCGCCGATCGGGTCGGCGGCGACGACGGGCGTCACCTTCGCGGCGGCGGGATCGTTCGCGGTGTCGATCGCTTCGATGACCAGCAGGCGCTGTCCATCCAGAGTCTCGTCCCGGCGCGTGGCCCAGACCTGTCCGACGACGCGGCCGAGGAACATCAGGCCACCCCCGCCGTCGCGCCCAGGTCCGCGAGCACGCGGCGCACCGCGTCCACGGCTTCCTCGATCTCGGCGTCGGTGCCGGCCAGACGCAAGCGTCCCACGGCGCCATCGGCTCCGAGCCCGACCAACCGAATGGGGCTGGTCTTCTCGGCCTCGTTGGCCGCCTTCAGAACGTGCACTGCGGGCGAGACCTCGAGCGTGTAGAGCGTGTCGTCGCCCAGCACCAACATGCCGGCGCGCGTGCGGTTGATCATCATCGCGTGGTGATCGCTCAGCTTGCGGATGATCTCGTCGGTCATCACCTGGGGCTTCAACTGGTCGTCGAACGAGACGCCAGCGGCCTCCAGGATCAACTCACCGGCGCGGCGCACTTGCCCCTGGTCGGGGCCGTGCACCTCGAGCGTGCCGTAGTGACGTTCGGTGATCAGCGCACCCGGCGTGACGTCGCACGACTTGAGCGCGACGTCCATCAGGCGGTTGATGACGATGCCGGGCGAGACCTCCAGCCAGAACGCGCTGTCCCCCGCCACGGGGAAGTAGCCGTCGGTGTTCGCGGCGCAGGTCGCAGCGAATTGCGGTTGGAGCTGGTCCAGGTAGACCGCCCCCCGCAGCTGAATCGGGTCTCGTGTAGCCATGGTTCGGAGCACCGGCGCGGCCGGCATCTCGAGGGGACGCGACGAACGTTCGCGTCCAGCACGTCACGCGGCAGTCGCCGCGTGGCGCAACGTGGCATCAGCCTTCGGTCGGCAGGAACTGCGCCAGGTCGTCCGCGGGACGCGGGATGACGTGCGTGCCGACGAGTTCGCCGACGCGCTTGGCACCGACCTGGCCGGCTTCGACGGCGGCTTTCACCGCGCCGACCTCGCCGCGCACCATGACGGTGACGAGACCGCCGCCGCTGATCTGCTTCTGGACGAGGGTGACTTTGGCGGCCTTGCACATGGCATCAGCTGCTTCGATGGCGCCGACGAGACCTTTGGTCTCGATCATGCCGAGGGCGATTTCGTTGTCGTTGGGCATGGGATGCTCCTACCGGGGATTCGGTGTACGGGGGAATGTTCGGGATCAGGCCAGGCAGGCACCACTCACCGTGTCTTGGTGAGGGCAGCCTTTGCACGGGCCCATGGGACAACCGGAGCCAGCTCCGGCGAGGATGGTGCGGATCTCGTCGGAGGTGAGTCCTCCGCTGCGAGACTTGTTCATGGCGATCGGTCCACGCGACGCCGGCTGGGCGATCGTCGCCGTCTGCGTCGCCGTCTGCGTCGCCGTCTGCGTAGCCGTCTGCGTAGCCGTTTGGGGCGCCAGCATGTGCACGGGTCGCGCGGGCGTCGGCAGTGCTGCCTGCGGGCTGGTCGAGCGATTGGTGGGACGCACGGGCGGCGGTGCGGCGACGGCGACCTTGGTGTGGCTGACCGGCGAACTGGACGAACGCGTGAACGTCGGCGCGGCCTTGGCGCTCGGTACAGGGCCTGCGGGCAACACGTTCTGGGAACGCGGCGCGCCACCGGAGGGCGACACACCCGCGGGCGTCTCGAGCGGCACGTCCGCGCGGAACGTGGACTCCGGCTCACGCGTCTGGCCGACCGGTTCGGCATGGAGCGCAGGGTCGCCCTGCAGTCCCGAACCACGCGGCGGCCCCTCACCGGTCAACGCGAGCGCGCGCTGGTGATAGGAGTGATCGATCTGCGCCCAATCGCGACGCTTGAACGCGACGCGCTTGATGTTGATCAGGTGGCGCGCCGAGATGTTCTCGCTGGTGATGTTGCCGGCCTGCGGACCGCAGCCGAGCGAGAACGAGGGCAACAGGTTCGTGCTGAACCCGACCGCGCCCTGGCTGCTGGGACCGTTCGCCACGATGCGGCTGGCGGGCTTCTGCAGGAAGAACTGCTCGAGGATGTGATCGTCGCCGGCGTGCACGCTCATCGTGTGGCCGAGGCCGCCCTGGTGCAGCAACTGCATCGACGTGTCGCAACCCGCCTCCCACCCATCGACGCGATGCACGCTGAGCAGCGGGCACAGGATCTCGATCGACAGCTTGTGTTCGGGACCGACGCCGTTCTGCGGCGCGAGCAGGATCGTCGTGTTGCGCGAGACGCGGAAGCCCGCGCCCTCGGCGATCTTGAAGGGGTCGAGGCCGACGATGTCCGGGTTCATGTGCCCGCGAACGTTGGCGTAGGCCTCGAGCTTGCGCGTCTCCTCGGCGTTGCACAGGTGCGCGCCGCGCTCGACCAAGAGGCCCAGCAGGCGATCGGCGATCGGCTCGTCCAGTACCAGCGCCTGTTCGGAACAGCAGAGGGTGCCGTTGTCGAAGCTCTGGCTGATCGTGATGTCGTGCGCGACCTGTTTCAGATCGGCCGAACGATCCACGTACGCCGGGACGTTGCCGGGACCGACGCCGTAGGCCGGCTTGCCCGAACTGTAGGCGGCGCGCACCAAACCCGAACCGCCCGTCGACAGGATCAACGCGATGTCGCGGTGCTTCATCAACGCGCCGGTCGATTCGATCGTCGGGTTCGACAGCACGGTGACCAGATCCGGCGGGCCGCCTTCGCGCTCGATCGCGCGACGGAAGACCTCGACGGTCTCCGAGATGCAGCGTGCGGCGCGCGGGTGCGGACTGATCACGCACGCGTTGCGGCCTTTGACCGAGATCAACGCCTTGAACATCGCGGTCGACGTCGGGTTGGTCGTCGGCACGATGCCGGCCACCACGCCGCTGGGGGTCGCGACCTCATAGACGCCGCGGTCCTCGTGGCGCGCGATGATGCCGACCGTCTTCTCGTCCCGGATCGACGCCCACACGCCTTCGGAACCGAGCAGGTTCTTCAGGACCTTGTAGTGCACGCGACCGATCCCCGTCTCCTGCACGGCGAGGCGCGCCAGGTCGTACGCAGCGCGAGCGCCGGCGTCGGCCATGGCACGACACACGCGATCGACCGTCTCCTGATTCCAGGAGGCAGCGATCTTCTGGGCCTGCTTGGCGCGCGCGACTTGATCGCGCACGTCCTGCAGGGCCCGCAGGTCGGGATCGAGGCCCTTCACGTCCTATGCGGAGGAGAAGGGAGGACTAGCGCTTGCCGCTGGTCGCGACCGGACGCATGTCCGGAAGGATCGTCTCGAGTTGGGTGTGGGGACGCGGGATGACGTGCACCGAGACGAGCTCGCCGACACGCCGAGCCGCCGCAGCGCCCGCATCGGTCGCGGCCTTCACGGCACCGACCTCACCGCGCACGAAGAAGGTGACGAAACCGGCCGTCACCGTCTGCTTGCTGAACAACTCGACCTTCGCTGCCTTGACCATGGCATCGGCTGCCTCGATGGAGCCGATCAGTCCTTTGGTCTCGACCAT
>JAJDEX010000480.1 GCA_029259575.1 Planctomycetota bacterium
CCGGACAACTCGACGTTCCTGAGTTCGTCCAAGTCGCTCGCCATCAACCTCCCGAGCGACATGGGGCCCGAGGATCGCCCTGCGCTTGTCGTGCCTGAAACAGCGAAGAAGCCGGAGGATCCGGCGTTCCTCTTCTCGTCCAAGTCGTTCACGATGTCTGAGCCTCTGCCGCGAGTGGTCCACCCGACAGAACTCGGCCACACGGTGAACCCCGGAGACACGATCTTCAGTGGCGTGCCCAACTCCCTCGATGCGAAGAAGGCCCAGCTCCGAGACGTACGAGCCGAGATCGACATCCTGCTCGCACACCTGGCTGCCCTGGAACTTGAGATCGAGGCCATGCAGAACGCCGCCGAGGACCAGGGGCGATGATCCTCGGATTCGACTTCGGCGCCCTGTCGCCCGTCGCCAACGCCGTGGTCGTCTTCACGATCCTGTTCGCGATCTTCTTCCCGCTCGAGACGTGGTTCCGCGCGCACCGCCAGGGGATGTTCCGCAAGGAATGGGGCACGGATCTGCTCTTCTTCCTGGGGCAACACCTCCTTTGGACGGCCCCGGTCGTGTTCGCGCTCGTTTGGATCCACAGCCACCTCGATTTCGGGCCGCTGACCGGTGTGCGCACGTGGGTCGCCGGACTGCCGTTCTGGTTGCAGTTCCTGCTGGCGATCGGCCTGTGCGACATCTGCATCTATTGGGCGCATCGCTGGTCGCACCGCCATCCGTTCCTGTGGCGCTTCCACAAGGTGCACCACACCGCGGAACGCCTCGATTGGGTCGCCGCGTATCGCGAGCACCCGTTCGACAATCTCTACACACGCTTCGTCGAGAACTTCCCCGCGATCCTGCTGGGCTTCCCCCTCGAGGCGATCGCCGGCTTCGCCATGTTCCGCGGACTGTGGGCGTTGTACATCCACTCGAACGTCGACCTGACGCCGGGACCGTTGCGCTATCTGCTCGGGTCCTCGCGCTTGCATCATTGGCATCACGAATGGACGAAGGGTGGCTACTGCAACTTCGCCAACCTCAGTCCGTTGACCGACCTGATGTTCGGCACGTTCTTCGATCCGGGCCACATGCCGAACCGCTACGGCATCGACGACCCGTGCTCGCACCACTACGTGCGACAGCTGGTCGATCCGCTGCTGCCGGCCCAGGGGCAAGCCGCGCTGGACCAGGTGTTCGGCAAGCGAGAAACCGTCCAGAACAGCGGATTCGATCCCGATTCCGGGGCTGTGCCGACGACGACGCTTGCCCGAAGCGTGCCATCCAGCGAGCCCGATCGAACGCTCGACGCGCCCGCCTGAACCCGGTCAGCGAACGGATTCGAGCACGCGCGCGCGCGCGCGAGGCCAGACCACGCGCGTGACGCGACCGATCAGGCGATCGAGCGAAACGGGACCGAACTCGCGGCTGTCCTGGCTGACGGTGGAGTTATCGCCGAGCAGGAAGATCTCGTTCGGACCCAGCAACACCGGTGCGTTGACGCCGTACTCGCCGCGTTGCGTGTAGTGCACGTCACGGTGGACGTGGATCGCCCGAATGCGCAACTGGCAACCGACGCCGCCCAACAGCACGCGTTCTCCGGTGCTGATGCCCCCTGGTCCGCCGCCTTCCCGATTGATTTCGTAGCGGTGATCCAGGATCGCCACACCGTCGACCAGAACGCGCAGATGGTTGTCGATGTTGAGGAAACGAACGGTCGTCCAGGCCCTCAACGGCAAGGCGGTTCGCGCCTCGGCGAGTTGCCCCGAAGGAACGTCCGAACCGAGACCGGCGGAGCTGATGCGGTGAAGGGTTGCCGTGGTGTCGGCGGGGTCGCTCAGGTCGAAGCGGACCTGGAACGTGTCGCCGCGCTCGACCAGTTGCAGAACGAACTCACCCCCGGCTTGCAGCGGCCAGACTTCGCACGAGACCGCGGCGTCCCCCACCGAGATCGGCCCGTGCTCGAGCGTTCCGTCCGGCCTCACGAGGTCGTTGTGGATCCCCTTGTGGTGACGCAGGTAGCCCGCGTGACTGCCGGGCTCGAGACCGCGACCATCCAGCTCCCAGACTGCATCGACGTGCGTCCAGGGGTCGACCAGGGAGCTGCCGTGAGCGAAGTGCTCGGCGACCTCGTGATACGCGGGGTCGAACACGCTGACGAGTGGAGGACCCGATCGCTCGAGCCCGCCGCGCTCCAGACGCCGTTCGTCCTCGCCCTGGATCAGAACATCGCCGTCGGGCGTCAGCAGGAACGTCTCGCCGGGGAGCCCGCCGACGCGCTTCACGATCGGAGAGCCGTCTGGACCCCGGGTGACGACCAGCTCACCACGTTCGGGCACGGACCTGTCGTAGTTCACGAGCACCCAGTCGCCGGGGAAGAGTTCAGGCTCCATCGACGAACTCTCGATCGGATAGACGTCCGCAACGAACGCCCGCAGCCCGTAGACGACGAGCACCAACCCGACCAGGGTCCACAGGCACCATTTCAGCTTGCGATAGTTGCTCAGGCCGGAATGCGGCGTCGGAGCCTTGCTTGCTTGGGGTACGTCCATCGAGCCTGCCCCAGCCGCTCAGCGCAGAATGGCCTGGGCCACCACGATGAAGATGAGCGAACCCGCCAGGTCGGACAGGCAGATCAGGAACGGTCCCGCCACGATGGCGGGGTCGATCCCTACGCGCCGGCAGGTGACCGGGATCAAGCAACCCAGGACGGCGGCGCAGGAGACGGAGACCATGGTCGCGACGCCCACGGCGAGTCCGAGGTTGCCGGGCTCCAGGCCTCCGACGGTGATGGCGATCACGATGCCGCACAGAAGTCCGATCCAAGCGCCGACCGACATCTCGCCGCCGAGCACGGACCTCTCGCGTGTCGCATCGAGTTCGCCCGTGGCGAAGGCCCGCACGAGGATGGTCGAGGATTGAACGCCCACGTTGCCCGCCAACCCGATGATCAACGGCAGGTAGCGCAGGATGTCCGTACTTCCAGCCCCTTCGGTCCCGGGCTCACCCTCGCCCAGGAAGATGCGCAACAAGGTGGCGGAGAGGAGACCGGCCAGCACGGTCAGGCCCATCAAGGGCAGGCGTTGGCGAACCCGCTTCTTGACCGTAAGGCGGGTTTGGCGCGTCTCTGCGGCCGTTCCGACGATCCGCATCAAGTCCTCTTCGGCCTCTTCGCCGAAGACCTCGGACGCGTCCTCCGCCGAGACGACGCCGATCAGCCGGCCCGCGGCATCGACGACCCCCAAGCTGACGAGACCGTACTTGTCGATCAGCTGGGCGGCCTCTTCCTGGTCGGCGCCGACCGAGATGGTCTGGGGCTCCACCATCGCCTCGAGCACGGGCGTGTGGATCGGTTGGCTGAGCAAGACACGGTCGGCAATGAACCCGACCGGGCGTCCGTCGGCGTCGACCACGAAGACATCGAGCGCTTCCTCGGCATCCTCGCCCTGCTGGCGGATCGCCTTGACCGCGTCCCCGAGTCGATCTCCCTCGAGCACGGTCACGAACTCGGTGGCCATGAGACCGCCGGCGGTGTCGGCGTCGTACTCGGACAGAGCGCGCAACTCGTCGGCCGTTTCCGGCAGGATCGAGGACAGCGCCTCCTCGGCCACCGATTCCTCGACGTCCGCGAGCACGTCGACGGCCTCGTCGGACGGCAGTTCCTCGAGGATGTCCCCGAGATCCGACGCCGACATCCTCGTCACCATGTCGGTGCGCAGGTCGTCCTCGGCGTACTCGAGGATCTCGGCCTGGTGTTCCGCGTCCAATGCGGCGAACACAGGCCAGGCCTCCTCCGCCTCCAGATCGAGCAGCCACGCCGCGGCGTCGGCAGCGTGAACCTCGGAAATGCCCTCGGCTGCGCGTTCCGGGGACTCCTCCAGCCGGATGCGGAATTCCTCGAGGTCGATCGGGACGTCGGGCGGGGTCATGGGCGGGAGCATATCCGTCCAGACGGACTCCCGCGCCCAGGTTTTCGATTGGGGCGACGACGAGTTCCACGCGAGCAGGATGGAGCCGAGGTCCGTGGGCAGAACCTCAGGCTTCCTCGCGGCGAATCGGTATCCTGATCGTCCTTCGCTCCCCCCCACGGGATCGACCCGAAGGAGCAGCCCCATGAGTGACGCCAACCAACAGGACTTGATCCACGACTGGAACGCCGACCCCGGCCCCGGTTTCGAGGTGCAACTGGACGACGAGACCCTGCGCGACGGCCTGCAGAGTCCGTCCGCACGGAACCCGGAGCTCGACGAGAAGCTCGAGCTGATCCATGTGATGGACGCCCTCGGCATCCACACCGCCAACGTGGGTTTGCCCGGAGCCAGCGCAGCGGCCCGGGAACACATCCTGGCCATGTGCCGCGCGATGGCCGATCTCAAGATCACGCCGAACGTCGCCTGCCGCACGCTCATCTCGGACATCGCCCCCGCGGCCGAGGTCGCCCAGGAAGTGGGCGCGCCCGTCGAGGTCTGCGCCTTCATCGGTTCCAGCCCCATCCGCCAGTTCGCGGAAGGCTGGGAGCTCGAACACATGGTCAAGCTCAGCCGCGAGGCGATCGAGTTCTGCACCAAGGAGGGCCTGCCCTCCATGTTCGTCACCGAGGACACGACGCGCGCCAACCCGGACTCCGTCCGCGCCCTCTACGAGACCGCCATCGAAGCCGGGGCCAAGCGCATCTGCGTGTGCGACACGTGCGGTCACGCGACCCCCTCGGGAGTGCGCAAGCTCATCACGTTCGTGAAACAGATCGTCGCGGAATCCGGCCAGGACGTCGGCATCGACTGGCACGGACACCGCGATCGCGGACTCGGCCTTCCGAACGCCTTGGCCGCCATCGAATCGGGCGCCACACGGATCCACGGATCGGCCATGGGTGTCGGCGAGCGCACCGGCAACGTCGAGATGGACCTGCTGCTGGTGAACCTCAAGCTCCTCGGCTGGTTCGAGGGCGACCTGTCCCGCTTGGGCGAGTACGTCGAACTGGCCAGCCGCGCCATCGACGTGCCGCTGCCCCCGAACTACGCCGTGTTCGGCAAGGACGCGTTCGAGACGTCCACGGGCGTCCACGCGGCCGCGGTGATCAAGGCCTTCAAGAAGGGCGACCACTGGCTCGCGAACCGCGTCTACTCCGGCGTTCCGGCCGATCTGTTCGGCCTCGAGCAGAAGATCGCCGTGGGCCCGATGTCCGGGAAGTCGAACATCGTCTGGGTGCTCGAGAAGGCCGGCGTCGATCCGACCGACGTGCGCATCGAACGGGTGCTCGCGGCGGCCAAGTCCTCGGCACGTCAGTTGACGGACGAGGAAGTGCTCCAGGCGGCGGGCTGAGCGAGCTCCCGCGTCAGATCCCGGACGTTGCGACCCGTAAGGTCCCTCGCTTCGCAGCCCTGGGCCTGGCCTGGACCGCTCCTCAAGAGGGAGCGAACCTCACCTGGATGATGGGGAACCGCCTCGGCGTCTGAGCGATTTGCGCCTCGACGGCGGAGAGCCTGGTCGGGTCGAAGTGCGGATCCAGGCATGGCCGTCCTCCGGATTCCTGGTCGGTGGCCGATCCGGCTAGGGCGTTCCCGAATCCGAGACGGGCTGGACGGGATGGGCAGAGCCAGCCCTGGCGCATGTTTCAGGGGCACCTCTCGCTGAAATGCGGGATTTCCCTAAGCACGTTCCTTGTGGTTCTGAAGAAGGCACCTACAAACGGAGGAACGAATCGGCGAATCCCCGCCGATGACTCTCCTCACGTGATCGCCATCCAACGCAATCCCCATCCCATCTGGTACCGCGTGCGCCTCATGCGCTGCGCGCTGGGCTCCACGCTGGCCTTCCCCCTGACGGCCCACAGCCTCGAGGAAGCGCGCGTGCGTGCGCTGGAGCACTACCAGCGACGTCACCGGGACGAAGAGGTCGAGGTGCTTCAGGTGGAGCGTCTCGCGCCGGTCGCCTGACCCAGAGTTCCTGGGTCGGCCCAGGCGGATTCAGGACCCCAGGTGGATCCAAGACGAGGTCGAACGCACACGCGTCCGACCTCGCTCGCATTCTGCGCTGCGGGATCAGTCGTCGATGCCGGGTCCGGACAAAGGACTCCAGCCGACGCTCGCGAGAGCGTCGCGGACGCGTTGCAACGGTTCGCCGAGCGCCAGAGCCACCGCGGCTTCGCCGACTTCGAGAGATGCCTGCGCGCGCGCGATGGCCTTGTCGAACGCCGGGGACGGGGAATCCCAGGACGAACCGAGGCGCCAGCCGGCCACCCCGAGTTGATCCGGCACGTGATCGACCTCGGTGATGCCCTTGGTGCCTTCGGGCGTACGGAAGTGCTCGTCGGCGGCGTCGATGGATTCGACGAGCGCGTCGAGCACGTCGACCAGGTCCTGGTGAGGATGATCCTCGTCCGGTTGGGACCCGATCGCCCGCGACTCCTCGAGGCGCGAGCGGATCCAAGCGACGTCGGAGCGCACGCGATCGATGCGTTCGATCTGATCGGTGACGCGGCCCTGCATCGCGATCAGGGCGAGCTGGGCCTGGAGCCGTTCGGCGCGGGCCTGCGGGTTCGATTCGATGCGCGGATCGGCCAGGACGAGCAGCTTGGCCCGGGCCTTGGCGTCGCCGAACGCGATGTCGACGGTGTACGTGCCGGGCACGCACTCCGGTCCTCCCGATCGTTCAAGGGGTTCGGTCGTGTCGCGTGCCGCTCGCGGTCCTGCGTGCTGGAGATTCCAAGTCGCGCGGTTGAGGCCGTTCGTCACGTCGTGGCGGAAGCGCCGGATCGGTTCACCCGCCGCGTCGAGAATGGTCAGGAGGGCCTCGGTGGGGGCCCCCTCCTGGTCGCTCACGGTCGCGAAGAACGAGATCATCGCAGCGCGCGGCCGCACCTCGCCCTCGAAGACCTCGTGACCGTTGAAGCGCGTCCCGCCGGTCGACTGCTTCACGCTGTACTGGATCGCCACGGGCGGATCGACGATGCGCAGGGTCTCGGCGTTCTCTTCCGCAGCGACATGGCGCAGCGGGCGAATGTCGTCGAGGATCCAAGCGGCCCGGCCGTGCGTACCGATCACCAGGTCGTGGTCGCGCGGGTGCACGACGAGATCGCGCACGGGCACGGTGGGGAAGCCATGGGTCCACTTGTGCCAGCTCGCCCCACCGTCGCGCGAGACGTACAAGCCGAACTCGGTGCCCAGGAACAGCAGGTCGGGGTCGACCGGATCCTCTTCGATCACGTGCCCGTAGCCGAACACGTCCGACGTGTCGAGCCGCGCCCAGGTCGCGCCGAAGTCGTCGGTGCGGAAGACGTACGTCTCCCAGTTCGCGCGGCGGTGATCGTCCAGCACGACGTAGGCGCGTCCCGGTTCGTGGCCGGACGCCTCGACGTGGGAGATCCAGGTGTTGCGCGGTACGTCGAACAGACGGTCCTCCAGCGCGGTCCACGTCGCGCCCGCATCGCGGGTCAGTTGCAAGCGCCCATCGTCGGTGCCGACCCAGACGACGCCGCGTTCGTGCGTGCTAGGGGCGATCGTCAGGATCGAGCAGTAGTTCTCCGCAGCCGTCACGTCCGGCGTCAAACCCCCGGATTCGGCCTGCATCTGCCATTTGGGGTTGTTCGTCGTCAGATCGCCGCTGAGCACGTCCCACGTGTCGCCGCGGTCGCCGGAATGGTGCAGGAACTGGCTGCCGTAGTACACGCCGTTCGGATCGAAGGGGTCGATCGCGATGCCCGCGTTCCAGTTGTAGCGCATGTCCGTGTCGGCGACGCCGTCGGGGCGAATGAGCTTCTTCGAACCGGTCGTGGCGTCGAAGCGCATCAAGGTGCCGCCCTGGCTCATCGCGTAACCCTCGGTCGTACTGCCCGGCAGCGGCAAGCAGGCGAACCCGTCGCCGAACCCGACCTCTTGCCAATGGTGCGAACGAATCCCGCCGTTCTCCCAAACGGTGCTGGGCCCGCGCCACGACCCGTTGTCCTGCATGCCGCCGTAGATGTTGTACGGCGTGTCCATGTCGACGGCGACGTGGTAGTACTGCGCCAGTGGCAGGGCGCGCGCGAACCGCCAGTGCTCGCCACGATCGTTGCTGATCGCGATGCCGCCGTCGTTGCCGTTCAGAATGCGTTTCGAGTTGGTCGGGTCGATCCACATCGCATGGTGATCGGGGTGCACGGTCGACCACGGCACCAGCGTGCGGAAGCTCCGGCCTCCGTCGTCGGACACCGTGATGACGGTGTGCAAGCTGTACACACGGTCGGCGTCGTTCGGGTCGACGCGCAAATCGCAGAAGTAGAAGGGCCGCGGGTTGATGTCGGGCTCGTCGTTGATCGTGGCGAACGTGCGCCCGCCATCGTCGGAGCGCAGCAGGACGTTGGCCTCGGCCTCCACGAGCGCGTAGACGACGTTCGGTGCGGTTGCGCACAGGGCGAGGCCGATACGGCCCATGTCGCCGGTGGGCAGGCCCTGATCGGAACCGCGCCGCTCCCAGGTGTTGCCCCCGTCGAGGGTGACCCAGATGCCGGAGCCGGTGCCACCTGAGTGGAAGGAGTAGGGCCAACGTCGGTGGGTCCAGGTCGCCGCGATGAGCTTGTCCGGATTGGTCGGGTCGAGGATCAGGTCGCACGCGCCGGTCGCCTCGTCGACGAACAGGACTTGGTCCCAGGTCGCGCCGCCATCGCGCGTGCGGTACACGCCGCGCTCCGAACTCTCGCCCCAGGTCGTGCCGAGCGCCGCCGCCCAGGCGGTCATCGGGTCGGTCGGGTGCAGGATCAAACGATGGATCTTCTCGGTGCCCTCGAGCCCGAGGTATTCCCACGTCGCGCCGCCGTCCCGCGTGCGGTACACGCCGTTACCGACCGAAGACGAGTTGCGCGGATTGCCTTCGCCTGTGCCGACCCAGATCTCGTCGGGGTGACCCGCGCGCACGGCGATCGACCCGATCGAAGCCACCGGCTGGTCGTCGAAGAGCGGCGTCCAGCTGAGCCCGCCATCGTCGGTGCGCCAGAACCCGCCGGTCGCCGCGCCCACGAAGAACGTGTTCCGATCACCGGGAATGCCAGCGACCGCAGCGACCCGACCGCTCATGCCCGCCGGCCCGAGCGACCTGGGCTGAAGAGCGGCGAAGTCCTCGAGCCCCTGGCCGAAGCCGGTCGAGGTCGAGGTGAGCGTGACGGCGGTCGCGAGGACCAGGGACAGGCCGATCCGAATCGTGGTGCGCATGACGTGGGGAGGTAGGGGGTCGGAACCGGTCAGGTTAGCCGGGACCCTCGATTTGCGGGTTCCTTCGCAGAACCCGTACACCGTCCTGATCGACATGATTCCGCGGTGCCTGGAGGGAGGGCCTCCAGACGCGCGGAATCGGGGCTGGAGCGCCTGTGGACAGGTTTTACCCACGGAGAGCGCAACCCGGATCCGAGCGGATCGGTCGTCCCTACGACAAGGTCGGCGTGACGGGGGGGTGGGATCCCGTGACAGGGACGCGCTGGGTTCGGAGGGGGGCGCAGCACGCGCTCTCCCACCAACCCAACAGCTCAGCCGATCTCAGGCATCCGCCGCAACGGCGGGCTCACGCTTCGTCGCGACATCCAGGAGCGGCGCCGTGCGCGGCCCCGGAGTCTCCGGCGCAGGGGCCGGCTTACCGGCCGAAACCGGGTCGGGAAGGCCGTGCGCGGCCACATAGGCATTGTTGAACGCGCACGTGAAACACTTGTGGAAGCGTCCCCGCTGCTTGTCCTGACAGGCCTGCTGCGTGACACGATGGGCGAAGAGCGCAGCTCCGCCATCGATGCGGGTGGGACAGACGCGGGAGTGGCCGTGAGTTTCGGACATGATCGAGCACCCACGGAATGACCGGACGGGAAGGCTCCGTCAAGGACTTCGGCGGGGATTCGCAGAGTACGGCCCAGAGAGGGCGACTTTTTCGCCTCAATCGGCAGAAATGGGAGCCTGGGCTTTCCTGAGCTGCTCCAGAGCATGGGCGGCAGCCTCGTGCCCGCGGTGACTGTCGCGTGACAGTTCGACCGCGGCTTGGCCCTCGAACCCGATGCGGGCCAGGGCGGCCAGGGTGCCGGGCAGATCCAGGTCTCCCTGGCCGAACATCAGGTGCTCGTGAACCCCGGCACGTGCGTCGTCGAGGTGCACATGGACCAGGACGTCCGCGGCGCCCTCGATCGTGGCTACGGGGGGCTCGCCGGTCACGACCAGGTGACCGACGTCGATCGTCAGACCCAACTCGCTTCCACGATCCCCGAGGACCTGCGCCAACGCGCGGTACTCCTCGACGCGCTCGACGAACATCCCCGGCTCGGGCTCGAACGCGACCCGCACTCCGGCCGACGCCGCGTGATCGAGGACGGGCAGGAGACCCTCGGCCAACCGCTGCAAGGTCCGCCCGCGCACCCCTTCGTCGACGTCGGCAAGGGCGCGCCCATCATGGGCGGCTCCCGACCAGAGCGAGATCAACGGCGCGCCGAGCCCTGCGGCCAGGTCGACGCAATCCTTGTAGAAGTCCACGCGCCGCGCGCGGCCCTCCGCCGACGCATCCAGCAGGTTCGGTCCGTGCTTGCGCGTGGGGTCCAGCAGGAATCGCGCCCCGGTCTCGATCGCCAGCTCCAGGTCCAGCTGCTGCGCCAATCGAGCCAGCCCATCGACCTCGCCGTCCCGCAGGTGCATCGGATCCAAGCCGGCCACGTCGGGCGTGATCGCGACGCCGCGGTAGCCCAGATCGGCCAGGAGCCGAAAGGCGTCGGGCAGGCGATGGTGCGCGAGGCCGTTCGTGTTGTAGCCGAGCCGGTACATCGTCAATCGGTGGATCGGTCCGGATCGGCGTCGGGGGCCCGTTCCGCATCGGGACCCACGGGTTCGGAGGTGGCTTCCAGGATGGGGCGCGGTCGTTCGGTCGGCCTCTTGTCTCCCGAGGGGAGAGCCGGTGCGGGACGTCTGGCTTCTGCGGCCGCCAGGTCGACCTCGTGCCGCACGCGACGCAACTCGTCCTGCAACCCGGCTTCGCGCCACATGTCGGCCACGGCACGGCGCAACTTCATGACCTGCGTCACGCCGCGCATCGTGACTTCGGGCAATTGTCGACCGAACAGAATCACGGCACTGGCGAAGATCACGGCGATCTCCGGCAGGGCCAACGAACTGAAGATGGCCAGGTTCGCGTCTACGGGAAGCACGTCGGCATTCTACGCGGCTCCACTCGGGGGAGGCGGCTCGATCACCCGAAGACGACTCGCCCTGCGACAGGGCGCCTGCGCGTCACGCGGTCGGGTTCAATTCTCGTCGTCGAGCACGCCCAGGCGGCTGCGCGTCCAGCCCAAGAGCGGGGCCAGGTTCATGCGCACGCCTGCGCCTTCACCACGGCGGAAGTCGACGATCAGCTCCCAGAGGAAGTCGTGGCTGAAGCGACGCAGGGTGAAGGCGTTGTAGAGGGATTCACTGCCCAGCAGCGAGATCGAGGTCGCCGCCTCGACCTCCCACTTCGGGTCGATCGTGTACCGCAACCGGACGCCGGCGGCCTCGAACAGGGCCTGGCCCGTCTGGTCGCGCCCGTGGTTGTAGGACGTCACCAGCATGAGGTCCTCGGACGGTCGGACCGAGACCGTGCTGCGCGAGAAGGGGGTGCGGTCCACTTCGAAGTCGTACTGAGTATCCGTGCGAACGTCGAACGGCATGCCGAAGACGACGTTGCGATAGTGCGCCAGCGCCGTACCGCGCGTCGTGTCCATCAACCCGTGGCCCCGATCCTTGACGGACGAGGCCGTCAACTCGATGTCCAGTTGCTCGGCATCGCCGGGTCGTCGCCAGATCGAACGGAAACCGCCCTCGACGCGATCGCCGTCGAGCGGGTCCTCGAGCGCGTCGAACCGTACCGGCGTTCCGTTCTCGTCCACCGTGATCTCCTCGCGCACGCGAGCCAGGGGCGAGATCGAGAGGTAGGAGCCGTCCCGACGCAACGCGAGGAAGCTGGTCGTCAACTCGACGCCGGCGAACAGGCCGCCACGTGTGGGGTTGTGGGCCTGGTCCTGGCTGTCGTCCCAAGCCGTGAACTGCCCCTCGACGAACGGGGTGGCACGGATCGAACCGACACCCGTGTTCAGCGGCATCCTCAAGGTGTGTTGCGTGTCGGCGCGCAGAACGCTGCGCTCCCCGAGACCGTCGGCCAACCCGTCGATCCCGATCAGGGGAGACTCGAACGGGACCAGTCCCGCGCGACGCCGGACCCGCGCTACGTCGCCCGATGCGTCGTAGTGAACCGGCATGCCGAACACGTTGAACACGGTGCTCGGACCGTGATACGCGCCCACCGCGGGCAATTCTTCGAGCGTCGTACGGAATTCGTCGACGCGGATCAGGCCGCGAGCATGCAGGTAGTTCGAACCCGACGCTTTGCGCCAATGCAGGTACGTATCGCGCTCCTCGTACTCGAAGAATTCGTTCTGGAAGAACTCGGACTGCACACCCGGATCCGTCTGGGTGTTGGCGACCAGGTCGATCCACTCCCGGTCCGAGAAGGGATACCGGCCGCGCGCATTGAACCAGGACCGGAAGGACGGGCGGTCCGCGGTCGGCACACGGAAGATGCCCTTGTCGTCACCGTCGTCCGGAATGCCGCGCGCCCAGAGATCGAGCCAGAAGTCCTCTTCCTGGGCACTGGTGTTGGCCTTCTCGCGGAGCAGAAGCCCCAGGCCCAGGAGCGGACCACGCGAGTTCATCCACGCGCCTTCGTACTTCCATTTGGCCCGAACCTTGTCGTGGAACCCGAACAGGTTGGCGATCTTCTTGCCCGTTTCGCCGGCATCCACCGTTCCGCGCGTTCCGATCGTGGTGCCGAAGCGCGCCGTCGTTCCGAAGAAGAGGCCGTCGATCGTGGTGACGTCGCCGTCGTCGTTGACGATGCCCTCGAGGCCGCCGCGCTCGTTGAGGGCGATGTTGCCGATGCTGGGCAAGGGCAGTCGCCAGCCGTTCCCGAACTTCAGGCTGTTGTTGCGCAAGCTGACGACCCACAGGCCGTCCACGCGTGGAACCAGGTTCAGGTTCGTCGTTTCGATCCAGTAGTGCGGCTCGTCGTGAGAGCACGCGGTCAACGTCGCCTTCTCGGCGTGGAGCGAACCTGCTCCCGTACTGACGATCATCTCGGACTTGGTCCGAACGCGGTGCGTGTCGCTGCCGACGACCATGTCGTAGGCGAGCTCAGCGTCCTTCATCCAGCCCCGTCGGTGCTCGAGATCCATGTAGATCTCGTTCGCACGTGCGGTGCGATACCCGCGTTGGTCCAGCTCGACATCACCCTGCAAGTAGATCGAGCGCGCGTACTGGGTCAGCGTGCCCTCCTCGAGACTGCGGAACACGTTCGCGATCAGGTCGTTGGCCGGAAAGATGGCCGGAGGACCCGGTTTCGGGCCGAAATCGGTCCCGAGCTCTTCGCCGAAGAGGGCCCTGCGGCCCGCTTCGCGCCAGCGTTTCGGGTGCATCCACATCGAGGCGAAATCCGCGCGAGCCGTGCGATCGAACTCTTGCAGCAAGGGCTGAACGAAGACCAGCATCTGGTCCTCGCCGCGCAGGACCGGGTGCAATTCGGTGAATTCGAGGGCCCAGGTGGCGAGGCCCTCACCACCGCGCATGACACCTGGACCCGTTTCGACCATGAAGGTCTCGAGGTCGAGGGCGAGGTAGTTGGTGTCGACCCAGAATTGGTCGTTCTCGACGATCAGAGGCGCGCCCCACATCTCGACCTTCTCGGGCGTCGCCGCGAGCCGCTCCCCGCGGGCGCGCATCAGTCCGCCGTACGCGATGCGGAACCCATCGTCCGCGGTCAGGATCTGCAGCGCCTCGTTCCACGGAACACCCTCGATCTCTTCGAGGTCCGTGGCGTGAATCGCTGCGCGACTCGCGCGCAGGACCATCGAAACGCCGTCCTGATCGGCCGTTCGAATGTGGACGTCCCCTTCGAACTCGAGCCCGGTTCGGTTCGCGAGCAGGTGTTCCGCGAAGACCGTGGATTGCCCGGTCACCGGCAGGGGCCGTTCCGGATTCGACTCGGACTGCGCCATCGGCGAGAGCGGCGCATCGACCTCCATCGAAGCGTTGGAGGCCTCGAGCTGATCGCCCTTCGTCTCGATCCAGTCGGCTTCGACGCGGAAAGGAATGCTCGTGTTCGGCAAGAGGCCGGAGGCGTGGACGCGCTGCGCAGGGTCGACCTCGATGCGTGCCTGATCGTCGCCGGTCAGGATCAGGCGCTGACCCGCGCCCTTCACGCCGACCTCGCCCTGGTGGTCGAACTCGACGCCACCGCTCGCGATCATCTGGGCCAGGTCCATGCTGGAAGCGTCTTCCAGCTCATCGGCGCCGTCGCCCAGGAAGCGTCCATTCGCCACCAAACGGGGGCTAGAGGCGATGGTGCGGCCTTTCGGGTGCTGGTAGTCCAGTCGCTCGATGTCATCGCATTCGAGATCGAACGGGCTGATGGGGTCGCCCTCGACCAAGGTCACACCGAGCTTCACGTGGCCAGCCGTGAGGTCCATCAACGAGCGTTCCGGACCCAGCGGCGGGCGCGTGGGAAGGCTGGGGTCGAGCAGGTTCGTGTCGTCGGTGATGATCGCCCGCACCTTCGTCCAAGCCTCGACGCTGCCAGGCAGGAGGCGCAGACGTCCGGCGTCGAACGTCGCCAGGATGGGGACGGTCTCCTCGAGGGACGCGCGGTAGAACAGGTGGGCCGGCAACGATTCCGTGCCGAACATCTCGATGTCGTCCGGACCTCGGGACACGATCCGATCAGCGGTTCCGTTGCCGAACTCCCCGCTCCAGACGACTCCGTCCTCGGCGACGAACGTCTCGTTCTGCCAATCGAGGTCGCGAACCAACGGCGCGGCGATCGCGAACGAGTCCGGAGCCAAGCTCGAACCGGTCAAACCTCGCGCGTAGGGGATCGTCCAGCGCTCCTTCGCCAGATTGATATGGATCTCGCGGCTCGCGTCGACCTGGAAACGCGCGCCCTCTTCGTTCTCGAAGTCGATGTGCGTGGCTCCGGAGCACTTCGCCAGAGCGGCGCCCTGGTCCCCCGCGCGGAAGGTCGCGATCACCTCGGACGTGGTGAGGACCGAATCACCCTGGATCAGTTCGACGGAGCCGACGCCGTTGATCTCGCCGATGGAGCCGTCCTTCGAGGTCCAACCGGACAATCGCTCCTGGGCGTTGACGATCAACCCCGTCTCCAGATCACGAACCGTCGCTGGGCCTTGCAGCTGGAAATGCGACCTGCCGTCCAGCGTGGTCCAGGCGCGCAACGGGCCTTCGCCGGACCCGATCAACTCACGCAGCGTGCCGTCGTCGTTGAGCACCGTCAGCTCGAAGCGCGGGTGGTCCGTGACGATCAGGTGGTCGACGACGCCGGCAGGATTGAAGACCGTCTCGACGTGGCCGCCGCGAACGGTGTCACGGCCCAGAATGGCGGTCACGTTGCCGGTGCCGAAAGCGCGGTGCACCTCGGAGATGCCGGTGACCGCGTCCACCCGTCCATGGACTCGCACGTCGTCCGCGTCGAGCACGAACGGATCGGTGATGCGGGTCGGATCGTCGGGGTCCGGCTCGCGCACCTCCAGGTGTCCACCCCGATCGGCGACGGCCTCGATCAACCCTTCCTCGGGTTCGCCGACGCGCTGGACGATCAACCTGCCGTTCGGGCGCGTCGTGAACGTGCCCGCACGACCTTCGGCGTCGAGCAACCGAACTTCGCCACCGTTGTCGAAACGCAGTTCGCCGGTGAGTCCGTCGAACGTGACGTCCCGACCTTCGCCGTCCAATCCCGTGCCGTCGACGATGACGACGCCGTCGCCGAGGGAGTGGAAGACTTGGGTCTCGGTGAAGATCTCGCCGAGGTCTGCGGTGACGTGGATCGGCGCGAACGAAAATCCGGAATGCTGGTCGATTTCGAGGTCGAGGAGCTCGATGCGGCCGTTGTCGCCCAACGCTGCCGGCTTGCGGGTGAGGTCGATGATGAACGAGCCCGTCTTGGACTTGGCTGTGCGCTGCAGGCCGCCGTCCTGCGCGTCGTAGGTCTCCAGGAAGACGTCGGCCGCCGTGTACCTCGTGACGGCGACCTTCTCGTCCGGCTGTACGTTCGTGGACGTGATTCGGAATTTGGGCACATCTCGCACCGATCCGTTGTCGTCCGTGATGCGCTCGGTACCAACCGTTTCGAACTCCCCCTCGATGTAGACCCGGGGGATGTCTGGACCGCCGTCATCGGGCTCAGAATCGCGGTCCTGGACCGGTTTCGTTCCGGAGTTGTCCACCGGCGTCACACGCTGCTCGTCTCCCGCATCACTCGCGCGCTTCGGCCCCTGGCTCTCGATGTAGATCAAGATGCCGACGCCGATACCCACGAGGGCGAGGAAGAGGAGGAGCTTTCTCACGTGGCCTCACCTCAACGGTCGGAACCGTCCACGAGCGCGCTCCACCGACCTTGGGCGGCCAGCAGCGCTTCGCAGACTTCGCGAACGGCACCGTGGCCGCCGCACTCCTCGGTGATCAGGTCCGCACGGGCGCGCACGTGGTCGCGCGCATCGGACGGCGCTGCGAACACGGCTGCGCGTGCTGCCAGCTTCAGGTCCGGCAGGTCGTCGCCCATCGCGAGCGTCTGGTCGACCTCCAACTGGAAGCGCTTCTGAATCTTGGCCAGGACCTCGTCCTTGGGCCCCGATTTCAGCTCGAGCACGTCGATGCCGAGCTCCTTGGCGCGGCGCTTGGTCGACTTGCAACCGCGCCCGGTGATCCACGCGATCTTGATGTCGAGCTCGCGCCGGAGCCAGACGAGACCTTGTCCGTCGCGCACGTCGAAGCGCATCATCTCGGAGTGGCCGACGCCGGTTTCCACGTAGCGCACACCACCATCGGTCAACGTCCCGTCGACGTCGAGCGCGACCAAGCGCACGCGTGACAGGCGTTCGACCAGCTCGGCTGCGAGGCCGTTGAGGGGATCCAGGGGTGTGTCCACGTCGGTGACTCCGGTGGCCTAGAGGCCGATGTCGAGCAGGTCCTGGACGTCGATCAGGCCCACGACGCGACCTTCCGCATCGACGACCGGCGCCTGGTCCTTCTTGTGTTCGCGCAGCAGTCGGTGCGCGTCCTCCGCGAGTTGATCGGGGCTGAGCACCTTGGGCTGACTGGCGGTGAATTCGTCGATCGGGCGCTCGAGAGCCGCCGCGCCGTCCTGTTCCAGCAAGCGGCGCAGGTCACCGTCGGTGAAGATCCCGGCCAGCGCCCCGGTGGCGTCGGTCACCAGCGCAGCTCCGGGACGACCCGGTGTGGTCGACATGACCTTGAGCACCTCGATGACCTTGACGCCGCGCGGCACGAGCGGGAGTTCCTCGCCCTTGCGCATCACCTCGTCGACGGTCATCAGGCGGCGACCGAGCGATCCGGCGGGATGGAACAGCGCGTAGTCGGCCTTGTCGAAGCCTCTTTCGGCCAGAACGACCATCGCGAGCGCATCGCCCAGCGCCAACATCGCGGACGTCGATGCGGTGGGGGCGAGCTTCATCGGGCAGGCCTCCTCGACGCGACCGATCTCGAGGACCTGGTCGGCCAAACGGCCCAATCCGGAGTCCGGGCGGCCGGTCATGGCGATGACTTTGGCGCCGATCTTGCGCGCGACGGGCAGGACCGCGTTGACCTCGGCGGTCTCGCCCGAGTTCGAGAGGGCGAGCACGACGTCGCCGGGGCGCAAACGGCCCAGGTCCCCGTGCAACGCGTCGGCCGGGTGCAGGAAGAAGGACGGCGTGCCCGTGGAGGCCAGCGTCGCCGAGATCTTCTGACCGATCAGACCGGCCTTGCCCATGCCGGTCACCACGACCTGACCGTCGCAGGCGAGGATCAGGTCGACGGCCGCGTCGAAGCGCTGGTCCAGGAGCCCCTCGAGGCGCGCGATGGCCTCGGCTTCGATGCGGATGACCTCCCTGGCTTGGGCCAGTCGGTCTCCGGAGCGTCCTTCGGGTTGCGCCACGTGGATGGGCCGCCGATCGGGCGGGTGCGTTGAACGGAGTGCGGGGTTCGCGGTTCGATCGCGGGGAGCCCCTCGCTCCCGGTCGAGGGCGGCGATTCTAGCCTTGCGAGGTGCTGGATCCGATGGTCGCGTCGGATTGCGTGGAAGAAGGTCGATCGAGCGGGTGGTGCGGTGCGTGGGGGCACCTATCCTGGGTGCGCTCGAAGGCGAGCCGAACACCGTGGATCCCAAGACCCTTCAAACCCTGCTGGAAGTCGCATTCCTGGTGCTCTCGCTGGGCATTCACGAGGCGGCTCACGCCGGAATGGCGCTGCTGTGCGGTGATGACACGGCCAAGCTGCAAGGCCGCTTGACCCTGAACCCGGTCCCTCACATCGACCTGTTCATGACGATCATCCTGCCCTTGTTCCTCGCGTTGACGGGTGGGCCGATCTTCGGGGGAGCCAAGCCTGTCCCGGTGGATCCGTACCGACTTCGCAACCCGAAGAGCGGGATGGTGTTGGTTGCGATCGCAGGCCCGCTCGCGAACCTGTTGCTCGCGGTGATCTTCGTCTTCGTCTGGAAGATCCTCGTCTATTCCATCGGTATGTCGCCGAAGGCCCTCGCACCCCTGGTCATGAAGGGGTCTGCGACCTGGAACATCCTCCTGGCGGCCTTCAACATGGTGCCGGTCCCTCCGCTCGACGGATCGCGAGTCATGGCGTACTTCTTGCCGCGGCCGCTGCGGGAGACCTATGTCTCCTTGGAGCGGTTCGGAATGTTGCTGGTCTTCCTGCTGCTGATGTCCGGGTCGTTGACCCCTATTCTCGGTCCAGCCATTGGCTCTATGATGAACGCGCTCGACGTCGTCACCGGAGGCGTCTGGATATGAACCCCGACTACACCGTCCGCCTCGAACAGGTCTTCCAAGGACCGATGGATCTCCTCCTGCACCTCGTCAAGGAGCAGGAGGTCGAGATCCAGGACGTCGAGATCACGCGCGTGATCGACGGCTACTTCAAGTACCTGAAAGCGCTCGAGGCCATGGATATCGAGCTCGCGGGCGAGTTCCTGGTGATGGCGGCGACGCTGATGTCGATCAAGAGCCGCTCGCTCCTGCCGCGCGAGGAGGTCGAGCTCGAGGACGACCTGGATCCCCAGGACGAGCTCATTCAGCGCCTGATCGAATACCGGCGCTTCAAGGGCGCCGCCGACGATCTGGGCGATCGCTACCAGCGTCGCTCCCTGGAGCACGCACGCGGTTTCCAGAACGAAGCGCGCATGCACGAACCCGAGCGCCAGCTCGACCTCGGCGAACTGACCGCCTGGGACCTGCTCGCCACGTTCTCGCGATTGATGCGCGAAACGCTCGCCGGTCGCGTCCACACGATCGAGGGCGACCCGCGTCCGTTGCGTTGGTACGTCTCGACGATGGCGCTCGCGATGAAGCACCATCGACGCATCGCGCTGCGCGACCTGATGGATGTGTTCGGCGACGACGTGCCGACCAAGCAGAGTTTGATCGGAGCGTTCTGCGCGCTGCTCGAACTGATCAAGATCGGCGTGCTCGGCGCGGTGCAGACCCACCAGGACGACGAGATCGACCTCATCCTGAAGGGCGGGGACGGCGACTTCGATGAGCTCATCAACGCGTCCACGTTCATGGACGAGGAAGAGGACGAGGACGACGTGCTCGTGTCCCCCGAAGACGCGGACGACGACCTGGACGAGTCCTCGGAAACGACGTCCGCTGAGCACACGACGACGCCGGACGATGAGGACGAGGACGACGACCTGGGCCTCGACCCGTCCTTCGATCTGCCGCCCGAGCGAGGCTCGAGCCCGGATCGGGCGAACGAAACCGAGGCCCTGGCTGCTGCCGAGCCGGATTCCGACGAAGCGGACGAGGATGCGCCCGATGCCGAACCGGCGTTCGGCGCCACGGTTTCCCCCAACGGCACGCCGAACGGCACGCTCAGGCCCGTTTCGAGCGCTGCGGACGCACCTGCGGCGGACGTCGAGAATGCAGAGCCGGGTCCCCGGTCCGTTCACGGCCCGAACGTGTAGAATCCCGGCCCGAATCGGCCTTCCGACCGAGCTCCGAGGGGGGCTCGACCCGTGCCGGTTGAACTTCCCGGGCGATGGCCCAAGATTCGCGCCCCACCCGCTTCCGACTCCAAAGACCGGTCCCGAACCGCACCCCAGCATCCATCATGAGCTCCGCTCTCGACGTCACCGACAGCAACTGGCAATCCGAAGTTCTCGACAGCGACACGCCTGTCCTGGTCGATTTTTGGGCGCCCTGGTGTGGCCCCTGCAAGGCGATGGGTCCCTTCGTGGACAAGCTCGCCGAGGACATGGGCGACAAGCTCAAGGTCGTCAAGCTGAACACCCAGGACAACCCCGAAGTGCCCGCGCGCTACGGCATCGTCTCCATCCCGACGTTCATCGTCGTCAAGGGCGGTGAGGTGCAGAACCAGGTGATGGGCGCGCAGCCCTACGCCTCGCTGAAGGCGGCGGTCGAGCCGCACATTTGACCTGCGCGGGATCCCGCGACGGATCACGCCCCATCGTTCCCACCGTGCGCGTCGTCTTTCTCGGATCCCCGCCCTTCGCCACCCCCGTCCTGCGCCGGCTCCTCGCGAGCTCGCACGACGTGGTGGCGGTCATTACGCCCCCCGATCGGCCGCGAGGTCGCGGTCGGGGGGTCGTTGCATCCGAGGTCTCGCTGCTCGCGCAGGAGCACGGCGTGGAACTCTTCCAGCCCAAGGGGCTGAAGGATCCTGCCGACGTCGAACGGTTGCGGAGCTTCGAAGCGGACGCGTTGTGCGTCGCCAGCTACGGCGAGATCCTGCGCACGGAGGTCCTCGAGATGACCCCGTACGGCGCGCTGAACGTACACGCCTCGCTGCTTCCGCGCTGGCGTGGCGCATCACCGATTCAGTCCGCAATTGCCGCTGGAGACCCGGAATCGGGTGTTTCGGTGCAGAAGATGGTTCTGGCGCTGGACGAGGGCGACGTGATCGTCGAGCGACGTTCTCCGATCGGCGACCGCGAGACGTCGGGCGATCTGCTCGCGCGATTGGCCGAGGACGGCGGCGAAGCCCTGATCGAAGCGCTCGATGCGCTGGCGAACGGCACCGCCACGTTCACGCCCCAGGACCCCGCGCTCGCGTCGCACTGTCGCAAGCTCAAGAAAGATGCCGGGCGCATCGACTGGTCGCGCTCCACCGCCGAACTGGACCGCCACGTGCGCGCGATGTCACCTTGGCCGGGCGCGCAGACGACGCTGTCCGATGGCCGCAACCTGGTCGTGCGCGCCGCGCAGCCCTCCGCGGTGGACGGCGATGACGCACCCGCGGGAAGTCTGCTCGCCGGTGGCGCGTTCACCGTCGCGACGGGCGACGGCGCCCTCGACCTGCTCACCGTTCAGCCTGCTGGGAAACCGGCGATGGATGGCGCCGCGTTCCTGCGCGGCGCACGACTCGAAGCGGGCCTCGTGCTCGGAGCTCCCACGGAAACCGACGCCTGATGCCGCGCCTGACCGCCTTTCAAGTACTTCGCTCGGGACACCCGGCGCCCATGCGACTCGTCGACACGTTCTCGGCGAACAATGGCCTCGATGCTCGCGATCGCGGGCTCGTGCGGACGTTGGTCGGCACCGAGATCCGACGCCGTGCGACCTTGCGGGCGATCGTCGGACGCTTCACGAAGGCCAAACCGAGCGCCGATCTGGCGACCCTCTTGCGCCTCGGCATCACGCAGTTGCTCTTCCTGGACCGCATTCCGCCGCATGCGGCGCTGTCCGAGACCGTGATCGTGGTTCGCGACGTCTGTGGACTCGCTAAGGGCCGCGTGGCCAATGCCGTGCTGCGTGAAGTGCAACGCGCCGCCAGGCTCGAGACGTCCGGGGACGCGCGCCACGACCTGATCGGCCGCCCCTGGACCTTCCGCCAGGCCATCTTCCGCGATCCGGAGGAGCACCCCTTCCTGTGGGCCGAGGACGCGCTCTCCATGCCCAGCGCCATCGTCAAACGTTGGGCGGCGCGCCACGGCAACGAGCAGGCGTTCCAACTGGCCGACCTGGCCTTGCGCGAGCCGCTGCTGTCCTTGCGCGTCGTTCGTGGCGAGCGCGAGGCTTTGCTGGACACCTTCGCCGAGGCCGGCGCGCGCCCCGGCGACCTGCCCTCGAACATCCTGTTGCCGGCCAACGCGGGCGAGGCCGTCTTCTCTTCCACGGCTTTTACCGAAGGTCATATCGCTGTCCAGGGCAGCGCTGCGATCGCTGCGGCCGAGTTGATGCAAGCGCAGGCAGGCGAGCGAATTCTCGACCTCTGCGCGGCCCCTGGAGGCAAGTCGATGTTGCTCGCCGGGACCGGCGCCCACGTCACCGCGTGCGACAAGAACCCCCGGCGATTGGCGGGGATGGCGCGCGAGATCGAACGCCTTCGACCCGAGGGCTCGGTCACCCCGCTCGCGAGCGATTCCACTCACGGCCTGAACCCCAGCGCCACCTTTGACGGCGTGCTGGTCGACGCGCCGTGCAGCAACACGGGCGTTCTGGCTGCGCGACCGGGTGCCCGCTGGCGTTTCGGTCCCAAGGACCTGCGCGACCTGGTGGCGCTGGGCTCCCAATTGTTGGACGACGCGGCCGAGCGGGTTCGCCCGGGTGGGCGGTTGGTGCACTCGACGTGCAGCCTCGAACCCGAGGAGAACGCACAGCAGGTGCGCGCCTTCCTCGAGCGGCATCGGGGGTGGACGATCGAGGCGGAACACGAGCGATTGCCGGTTTCGGGCCCCATTCTGGAAGGCGACGACCAACCGGCTCCGGGTCCGACCGATGGCGGTTACGCAGCGAGATTGCGACGCCCCACGAGCTGACCTTGGCGCGTGACGGCCCGCCCGGAACGAGAACCGAGCGAACACCCAGCGTCACCGGGCCGAAAGCTGCGGGTACCATGCCCAGCATGAGCCCGCCCGATTCGTACTCCGACATGACCGATCCCGACACGCCCCAGCGTCGGGCGCGTCAACGGCCGACCAACTACACGCCGCTCTTCTTGACCATCGCGATGTTGGTAGGCGTGATCCTCGCGGCGAGCTTCATCTTCAACAAGAAGAACGCGATGAACGAGGAGGGTCCGAGCGGTCCCGACCAACCGAACCCCGAGTTCATCGATCCGTTCGCGAAGTTCAACCAGGTTTCAGGGGACGACCTGTACCGCGATCTCGTTGGCGAGGTGGGCCCGAACATCATCGACGCGGCTCCGCCGGAGCTCGATCACCGGGAACTGTTCCAGTCCGCGATGCGGCGCGCCGACCGCGGCATCGCCCTCAAGGACGAAGCCCTGGCCGCGCGGGATGCGGGGAACGACGCCGAATACGATCGCCTCGGTCGCCAGGCGTTCCAGACCCTCGACGCCGCCTTCAAGAGCGTGCGCGACTGGGAACTGACGATCATCGATCAGTACAGCTCCAAGGACGGCCAGGTTCGCGCGATCATCAAGGAGATCACGCGCTGGAAGAAGGCTCGCGACAAGTTCATCAAGCTGCCCGGCATCGTCGACAGCCTGGGCTCCGCCGACCGCGAGTGAGTTCGCAGCGCCTGCCGTGACCGCTCGCCGCGCCCTCGTCACCGGAGCTTCGTCCGGAATCGGTGAAGCCGTTGCACGCCTGTTGGCCTCGAAGGGCTATCGGGTCGCGCTGCTCGCCCGTCGCCAAGCGGAGCTCGAGCGCGTGCTCGCCGAGTTGCCCGGGGACGGTCACGTCGTTCTGCCTTGTGACCTGACGGACCCTGCCGCCATCGAACGCTCGATCGAGACGCTCGACACGCGGTTCGGCGGCCTGGATCTGTTGGTCAACAACGCCGGGGTCGGCTATCGCGCGAAGGTCGAGGAGCTCGATCCGAAGACGCTGAAGCGCGTGTTCGACACGAACGTCTTCGCCTTGCTGTTGGCCTGCCAAGCGGCCCTCCCGCTTCTACGGCGCAGTGAACGGGCCGTGGTCGTGAACGTGGCGTCGGTCGTCGGGCGGCGTGGAATCCCCGGTCAAGCGGCCTATTCGGCCAGCAAGGCCGCCGCTTGTTCGATCGGCGAAGCGCTGCGCGTGGAGTGGGCCGAGGACAGGATCTCGGTCTGCACCCTGAATCCAGCACTGACGACGACCGGTTTCTTCGAAGCTCAGGCGAACCCGGGCGATCTCCCGCATCCGGACCTGGCCGAGGCTTCGCCGGCGGACGAGGTTGCGCTCCACGTGCTCGCTCTGGATCGACGGCCTGAACCGGAGCGTTCCCTGCGCTGGAAGTGGCGCCTCCTGGGTGCCCTTTCGGCGATTCGACCGCGACTCGCGGATCGAATGCTGGTGCGCAGATTGGGTGGCGGCTGGCGAACGCCACGCTGGTAGCTCGTTCGCTACCTGCTGGTATCACTTGTCCGAGCCGAATTCCGGCATCGGAGGAAGCTCGACCGGCTCGTTCGACGTCTTGGGGTTCGCATCCCGGCGCACCTCGGCGATCGAGGGCACGTCGTCGACGTGCGCTTCGAATTCGAGACTACTGAGGTCTTCGTCGAGTTCGGCTTCGAGCGCCTGGATCGGTTCGTTGGCATCGACATCGATCTCGGTGTCGTCCAGCGAGAGCTGAACGTTGGCATCGCCCTCGTCGAACAGGCTGCCCCAGTCGCCGTCCTGGGCGATCTCGACCTTGCAGTGCTCGCTGAGCCAGCGGCGGTTGCCTTCGACGGTGCCCACGATGGGCATGATCGTCAGATCGGTGATGGCCGACATCTCCGCCAGCGTCTCGGCCGAGACGAGGCCCGGCATCACGACGGTCAGCAGGTTTCCGAAGCGCTGCAGCGGAACGAGTCCGTGCCTCGACAAGAAGTCCGTGTCGAGTTCGGCGAGCAGGTCCGCCTTGGGCTTCGTGTTCTCCACCGGCAGGAAGGGCAGGTGGAACGTTTCGCAGACGGCGCGCGCGAGATCCCAATCCGTGATCAGGTTCGCCTCGACGAGGGCCTCGGGAAACGGGGTGCCACCGTCGCCTGACGATTGCAGCAACTCGCGAATGACCTCGACTTCCACGAGCCCCTTTTCAGCAAGGAACTCAGCGAGACGAGCGGGATCGAGGCGTTGGGTGGACTTGACAGCCATGAGGGAAGCTCCCCAGGGTTGGGGTGCTCCTTCCCTATCGGCCGCCGGCCCCCGCGACTGGAGCGCGGGTCCGAGAGGTGCCCGGAAAAGGATTCCGGGCCCCCCTAGGAGCCTGCCAGGGGCTCCTGAAGCGTCGTTTAGACGTCCAAGTTCGTGATCTCGAGGGCGTGCTGCTCGATGTACTCGCGGCGAGCTTCGACCCCATCACTCATCAGGATCGTGAAGATCTGGTCGGCGGCGAAGGCATCGTCCATCTCGACGCGGAAGAGCGTGCGCGTGCCGGGGTCCATGGTGGACTCCCACAACTGCTCCGCATTCATCTCACCGAGGCCCTTGTAGCGCTGGATGTCGACGCCGGATTGCGCGGCCTCCTGGGCCTTCTCGATCAACTCGAGAATCGTGCCACAGTCCAGCGGCTCCTTGTTGCCGCTCTTGACCTTCCATGCACCGCCGCCGCGCAGGATCAAACCATGACCCTCGAGGGTGGTGAGGATCTCGGACACCTTGTCGATGCGTTCGAGCGGTGACGCGAGCACATGTGCCTCGTCCATCCGCGTGTCGCCGTCCGGACCTTGATAGACCTTCAGGTCACCTTCGACCGTCCCGCTCTGGAGCGCGATGAAGTCGTCGTACTCGGTACGCGTGTCGAAGAAGTGGTCGGTCAGGCCGGTGCGCGCCCACCAGGTCGGAAGCACCTCGCCGTTCCAGCGGTCCAGGACGTCGGAGAACTCGATGGGGGACCAGATCGGGTTCACGTGCGAGCCGAGTTCCCCGAGCCGACGCAGGTCCTCGAGCAACACGCGCAGGTCCGCGCCGATCCAGGTCTTGTCCGCGTTGACGTCGGTGATCTCGAGCGAACTGACGCCGAGTTCGACCAGGTACTCACGTAGCGCGGGGTCGTCGACGAGGTAGCGATAGTCCTTGCCCTTGCTGACCTTGTAGAGCGGCGGCTGCGCGATGTAGAGGCGCCCTTGTTCGATCAAGCCGGGCATCTGGCGGAAGAAGAACGTCAGGAGCAGCGTGCGGATGTGCGAGCCATCCACGTCGGCGTCCGTCATGATGATCGTCTTGCCGTAGCGCAGCTTGGTGAGGTCCAGCTCGTCCGCGATCCCGCAGCCCATGGCCGAGATGATCAACTGGATCTCCATGTGGCTGAGCATCTTGTCCAGTCGCGCTTTCTCGACGTTCAGGATCTTGCCCTTGATGGGGAGAATGGCCTGAATGCGGCGATCCCGGCCCATCTTGGCCGGTCCACCTGCCGAATCACCCTCGACGATGTACAGCTCGGTCTCGTCCAGGTTGGAGCTCTGACAGTCGGCGAGCTTGCCGGGCAAGTTGCCGCTGGCGAGGGCGCTCTTGCGGCGCACCAGATCGCGTGCCTTGCGCGCCGCTTCCCGTGCTTCACGCGCACGCACAGCTTTCAACACGATCGACTTGGCCGTCGCGGCGTTCTCCTCGAAGTACGTGTTCAGCATCTCGCCGACGGCGGACTCGACGATTCCCTTCGCTTCGGTGTTGCCGAGCTTGTCCTTGGTCTGACCTTCGAACTGCGGCTCGGGCACCTTGAGCGACAGGATCGCCGTCATGCCTTCGCGGAAGTCGTCGCCGGACGGCATGTTGTCCGCGTCCTTGACGAGCTTTTCGTTCCGCGCGTAGTTGCCGAGCACGCGAGCGAGCGCGGACTTGAGCCCGGTGAGGTGCGTACCCCCGCCGTGCGTGTTGATGTTGTTGACGAAGGTGTAGATCGTCTCCTGGTAGCTGTCCGTGTACTGGAAGGCCAACTCGACCTCGTACTCGGTCCCGGGATCCACCACGGATTCCACCGTTTTCGAGAAGTGGATCGTGTCCGCGTGCAGCGCCGTCTTGTTCTTGTTGACGTGCTCGACGAACGTGCGCAAGCCCTCGGGATACTCGAAGACGACGTGCTTGTTGTTGCGTTCGTCGGAGAGTTCGAGACGCAGACCGCGCGTACCCATCAGGTACGCCGTCTCACGCAAGCGCTTCTCGACGATCTCGTACTGGATCTCGACCGTCGTGAAGATCTTCGGATCGGGGAAATAGGTGATCGTCGTACCGGTGTGATCGGTCTCGCCGATGACGGTCAGCTCTTGCGTCCGGACACCGCGTTCGAACTCCATGTGGTGGATCTTGCCGTCGCGATGGACGTCGACCTGGAGCAGCTTGGACAGCGCGTTCACGCACGACACGCCGACACCGTGGAGCCCGCCGGAGACCTTGTACGCGTCCGCATCGAACTTGCCGCCCGCGTGGAGCTTGCTGAGCACGAGTTCGACCGCGGGCACGCCCTCTTCCGCGTGGATGTCGGTCGGAATGCCACGTCCGTCGTCGATGACCTTGATCGAGCCGTCCGCGCCCAGGAAGACCTCGCACTTGGTGGCGTGGCCGGCCAGGGCTTCATCGACGGCGTTGTCGACGACCTCCCAGATCAGGTGGTGAACACCGCGGACATCGGTGTCGCCGATATACATCGCGGGGCGCACGCGCACCGCCTCGAGGCCTTCGAGGACCGTGATCGACTGGGCGCCGTAGTCGCTGCTTTTCTTTTGTTCTTGAGTCATCGATCAACGCTTCAGCTTGAAGGCCACGGCGCGGATGCGCTCGCTCCCCAGGCTTCGATTGGCGGCGACGCGGTAGGCCTCGCCGGTGAATGTCTTGAGTTCTTGTAAGTGTGCGGCGGACTCGACTTCGACGACGAGTTCTCCGCGGCGGAAGGCAACGGCGCGTGCGCGCTTGCCGAGTTCAGGACCGAGGACTTCGCGCCAGGCGTCGTACACCTTCCATTCGCGCATCTTCGGGCCGAGGCCGGAATCCTTCAGGAAGGCACCGATGGCGTCGCCGAGAAAGGCCTGACGTCCACGGTCCTCGTTCTGGTCGGCTGGAGACTCCATCGTTCGGTTCGGACCGGCGCGTTGCGTCGGATCAGGCATCCACCGTGATCGGCATCACGATGTAGACGTAGTTCTCGCCCAGACAGAACTTGCCGGGGCTGGTGCGCTCGCTGAATTCCAGTCGCACGACATCGGATTCGCAGTGCTTCAAGCCATCGTTCACGTAGTCCGGGTTGAACGCGATGTCGGCCTTGTCGCCCTTGAAGTCGACCTCGAGATGGGCCTTGGCCTCGCCGCGCCCGACGGACTGGCCGAAGAGCTCCAGTTGGCCGGAGGTGAGGCTCAGGCGCACGGCCCGGGCCTCGTCCCCGGTGACGTTGGCCACGAGACGCAGCTTCTGGGCGAACGTGTCGCGATCGGCCTCCATCGTGTTCCCGGTCTCGCTGGGAAGAACCGCTGCATAACGGGGGAATTCGCCGTCGATGAGGCGCGCGAAGATCTCGGCGTTCTGCGTGCGCATGCCGACCTGATCGGTACC
>JAJDEX010000049.1 GCA_029259575.1 Planctomycetota bacterium
ATGGCACGTCACGCCGAGGCCCAACCGTACGGCCGCGGCGGGCACGGACAGGTTCAGGTGCGGCGCCTTGGCGTCGATCAACTCACGCCCGAGCGCACGGCCGAAGCCCTTGGGCGCGCCCTCCTCGGGATGCGCGCCGCGCTTGGCCGCAGCCGCCAACGCGCGCCCGGTCTCGTCCGCGAAACCGAACTTGCCGGCGGGCAGTTGCGTGTCGACGTTCTCGCTGGTGAAGCCGACGGTCGAGATCTCGTAGTCGTGGATCGCCCCCGCGCTGTTCAGCGCGACATCGGTCACGATGCCGCGCTCCATCAGGTCGATGACCAGCGGTGCCAGTCCGACCTTCAGCACGTGCGCACCCATCGCCATCACGACCGGTCGGCCGGCCAGCTTGGCGGCGACGATGCGCTCGACGAGTTGCTTGAAGTGCGTGCCGGCGTAGATGTCGGGCAACGCATCGACGAACGCTCCGAACCCGGGCACGGGCGGCGGCACCTGACAGAAGTCGGCGGTCGTCACCAGGCTGGGACGGGAGGCCAACGGCTCGAGCGTCAGGTCCTGCATCTCCGGGAAGGGATGGCCCGAAGCGTGGGAAGGGGTCGTCATGGAAGGTCGGGGGGAAGCGGCGCGGAGGCTTCAGGATGAGGAACGGCGCGGCGGCGCTCAATGATGAAGTCGTCAGCCGTGCAATCCGGCGTGCAGGGACTGACGCGCCAGGTGGGCCGGGGACATGGGCAGCGTGTCGAGCAGCGCGTCCAGGGCCTCCGCCCCTTTCACGATCTCGAGCTCCACGTGCAGCACCACCAGTTCCATGTCGGCTGGAAGGGCCGTGGACTCCAGCAATCGCGCCGCATCCTTGGCCGTGGTGACCACGGGGCGCTGCCCCAGGCGGTCCAGCTCGCCCGGTACGAACGCGTGGTGGTCAGGGAAGGAGCGGTGTTCGATCACGTGGGCGCCCAGTTCGGTCAAGGTCGCTTCGACCGCGGCGGGATTGCCGACGCCCGTCACGAGGTCGATCTCCAACCCGCGCAAGGACGCCAGGTCCCGCTCGCTCCCGTCGCGATCCACCAGTTCGGTCGGAGCATGGACGGCTCGGGAGATGGGCACGCCGGGCGCCAGACGCGACAGTTCGGCCTCGAGATGGGTCAACTCGCTCCAGGCGATCGCATCGGAACGCGTGATCACGATTCCGTGCGCACGACGAAGGGCGGACGGCGACTCGCGCAACAAGCCCCGCGGCAGGAAGGCGCGCACGGGATCGGCCCCGTCGCTCGTACCTGGCAGCCCCCACGGGCGCGTCGCGTCCACGAGCACGATGTCGAGGTCGCGGTCGAGCCGCCGGTGCTGGAAGCCGTCGTCCAACACGATCGCATCGACGCCGGCATCCACGAGTCGTGCGGCACCTGCGACGCGGTCCGGGTCCTCGACGTGCATCACGCCGTCCAGCTTCGCCGCGAGTTCCTGGGCCTCGTCGCCGGGACCCTCGCCTCTGCGATAGCCGCGCGAGAGGATCCCGGGCTTCCACCCGCGCGCGATCAAGCGCCGGGTGAACCACGCCACCGCGGGCGTCTTGCCGGTGCCACCGGCGGTCAGATTGCCGATGCAGATCACCGGCGCGTCGACGCGCCGGATCGGCAACCACTTCCGGTCGTACAACGCTCCGCGCAAACGTGCGAGGACACCGAACAGAGCGGCGGGCACGGAGAGCAGTTCGACGAGGCCACCGCGCTGGGCGAGCCAGGTCTCAGGTCGGCGCCGCGGTCCACGGGTCATGCTGGACCTTCGGCGCACGAACGGTATCGAACGGGGATCGCGCGCATGCCCGACATGTCGGGATGCGCCGCACGGAACGCGCGGGGATCCACGAGAACGATGAGCGGGCCGCAGCCCACGTCATCAGAGCGTCGGCGGCGCCGCTTGATCCTCATCCGGGATCAATTCGATCAGTCCGCGTTCCATCTCGAGGAAGGCGATCTTGATCGGGTTGACCTCGCGCGTCTCGATCAGCGGCGAAGCGCCACGGATGAGTTCACGCACACGCTTCTGGAGAAGGGCGGTCTTGTGGAACGACCCTTGGACGGTCTGCTGGAGGCGCTGGGGCAGCGTCAGGTCCATGGAATTGGCCCGGAGGAAGGTGGGTGGATCGCGGAAGGCGGCGGACGTGGCGGCTCCCATCGGCACTCGACAGGACGCTCGCGAACCGGACATGCTAGCCGGGGAGCGCGCCCACTGGCAAGGCGAGGGGGGCCTTCCTGCCCCATTTCTACGTGATTCCGAGGGGAGGCCGCGGCGCTGACCTGGAACCGGACCTAACGGGGAGGACCCCAGGGTCGATCGCGGGTCGAGGTGGCCTCTCCGCCCCACTCCCGGGACCGCTATCGCCGGTCGAAGGAAACCCGGGATCAGCCGGGAAAAGGAACCGGCTCGAGCGCATTCCCCGCATCCACGACCACGCCCAGGTTGCCCATCGAAACGGAGGCCGCGACGGCTAGGTCCAGGGCACGCCAGCGTCCGAACGCGAGTTCGACGGCCTTGGGTCCGGCGAGGCGACCGTCCCGGCCCAAGGCGCGCCGCTCGGCCACGGTGCTATTGCGCTGTAAATCAATTTCGTAAGCTCCCAC
>JAJDEX010000481.1 GCA_029259575.1 Planctomycetota bacterium
ATGGCCCTGGCGCTGCTCGCGGTGCTGATGATCCTGTTCATCTGGAAGGTCCAGGAGGTCCTCAACCCGCTCTTCCTCGCCTACATCCTGGCTTGGATCGTGCACCCGATGGTGTTGCGTCTCGAAGGTCGAGGCTGGACGCGCATGAAGGCGGTGAACGTCATCTACGGCGCGACGATCGTGCTGGTGCTGATCGGAGGTCTCGGCTTCTGGATCCAGGGCAGCGCCTTGCTGGGGCGCGTGCTCGACAAGGACAAGGGGTTGCTGCAGGAGGTCGACGACAACTTCGGCAAGTTCATCGACGACAATCGTGACTCGTGGCTGTGGAGCATGGTCCTGCCCGATGACGAGGCCACCGAGAACGTGCCGGAAGGTGGGCTCCAGCCTCCGACCGGAGGTGAGTTGTCCGGGCCCGAAGGTGGGGCGACGAACGAACAGGGGGAGTCCCAACCGGAAGAGGGGGAGAGCTCGGATGCGGCCCAGTCCGCGACCGCGAAGGCCGAGGAGCCCGCGCCCGAGGAGGAGACCTGGGAGACGGTCGACTTCCTGCGTCAGCTCTTCAGCAGCGGCGACCCTGATGGGCGCAACAAGGCGCTCGTCGGTGCCGGCAGCGCCGTCACGCACTGGTTCGGCTCGATCATCGGCTTCTTCAGCATGCTCGTGCTGTTGCCGATCTACACGTGGTACCTCCTGTTCGAAATCGAGCGCATCCACGCCGGCATCCGCAAGTACGTCCCCGCGCGGGAACGCGAACGCGTCTCTCGCATCGCCCGTCAGATCGGCGACGTGTTGACCAACTTCTTCCGCGGGCGCGTGGTGGTCTGCGCCCTCAAGGGCGTCCTGATCTCGGTCGGGCTCCTGCTCGCGGGCGTGCCCTACGCGTTGTTCCTGGGGATGGTGTCGGGCTTCGCGTCCTTGATCCCCTTCGTCGGCGCGTTCCTGGGATACGGGTTCAGCTTCGTGGTGTCGCTGGTCGCACCCGAGGCGAGCTTCATGTTCAACTTCGTCGTGGTGTCGATCGTCTTCGGCGTGGCCGAAATCATCGAGGGCTACGTCCTGGTTCCACGCATCCTGGGGGACTCGCTCGGGCTGCATCCGCTCTTCGTGTTCGTGGCCATCTTCATCGGTGGTGCCACGCTCGGCATGTTCGGCTTCTTGATCGCCCTTCCGCTGGCCGCGGCCGGCATGATCCTGGTGCGCGAGCTCGTCGTCCCCGCGCTGCGGCAGTTCGCGGACGAGGATCCCGACGAGGACGACCCCGAACGCAAGGAGGGCGCCCCGCCGATCGGCGAAGCGCCCTCCGTCTAGGCGAGTTCGGGTCGGGGCACGGCGTTGAGCCGTGCCCGTGTTCTTCCCTAGAACTTCTCGCCGCTGAGGCTCTGCAGGAGAGCGCGCAGATGGGCGACGTCCTCGTCGGTCATCTCCGCATCTCCTGACTCGATGGCGGCCAGGCGGCTCAGCGCCGTGCGCAGGTCGTCCGCATGGGCGACGAGGGGCGGCGTGTTCAGGTCGACCTCGTCCTCGATGGGACGGAAGGTCGCGGCGAACTCCTGGATGGTCTGCCAGCCTGTGGCATCGTCGCCCAACAGCGTCGAGATGGCGCGCTGCAATTGCAGGTCCTCTTCGAAGTCCCCTTGGGGGAAAGCCTTGCCGGCCGCGTCCTGGACCGCGCGACGCGCCTCGATGCGTAACAGGAATCGCACGTCCTCACGCGACAACGGTGTGCCGAGCGAGGTGTAGAGCTCGTCGAATCCGGGCCACTTCTTCCAATCACGGCCGTCGTTCAGGGCCAGCGCCTCGAACGTCGACGTGTGCTGCGCGTAGTGGTCCTGGACCCATTCGCGGAGCTTGCGCGTGCCCTGCAACGTACGCATCTCGGACAAGCGCCACCCGTCGATGCGGTCGGCCTTGACGTCGATGTCGGGGGCGATGCCGCCCGGCGTGGAGATGTTGCCCTCGTCGTCGAGTTCGCGATGGATCGAGCGGCCGGTGGGCAACAGGTAGCGTTCGATCGTCAGCTTCACGCGCGGCGCGTAGTCGAATTCACCGTTGCCGTTCACGTCGGCAATGAGAGATTCCCAATCGTCATGGCGCTGGTTGCTGTTCTCGTCGGCGTACCCATCATCGCGATCGCCCGGCAGCATGAAGAGGTCCTGGACGGAGCCCTTGCCGAAGGACCGTTGCCCGATGAGTTGCGCACGGCCGTGGTCCTGGAGCGCGCCCGAGACGATCTCGGAGGCGGAAGCGCTGAAGCGGTTGATCAGGACGACGACCGGGTCCGACTCGGGGACGACGGGGTCGAACCGCGTGTCCCAGCGACGACCTTCACCCTGGGTGGTCTCGGTCGAGACGACCCGCAGGTCCTTGGGCAAGAACAGGTCGGAGACGTTGACGGCTTCGGCCAGGTAGCCACCGGTGTTGTTGCGCAGATCCAGGATCCAGGACGTGGCGCCCTTCTCCTTCAGATCGATCAAAGCCTCGTAGACCTCGCGGCTCGCGACGCGGCTGAACGTCGTCAGTTCGATGAGGCCGACGTTGCCCGGCAGCAGCGTCGAGTTGACCGGCGGAATGGTGATGGCGGCACGCGTGACGGTGACGGCCATGTCCTCGGTCGGGCGGTCGATCAGCGTCGGATCCATGCCGCGGCTCCAGATGTAGAGCTTGACGTCGGTGTCCGGACGCCCCTTGAGGCGCTTGATGACCTCTTCGGTGTCCTCGCCGATGGTGGGCCACTTGCCGACGCGGATGATCTTGTCGTCGGTGGTCAGACCGGCCTTGTACGCGGGGCCCGAGTAGATCGGCCGCGTGATGGTGAACAGCCCGTCGTCGGGGTCGATGCCGACGTAGGCGCCGATCCCGCCGTACTCGGCCTGCATGTCCTGCTGGAAGCGCTCGAAGGCTTCGGGCGCGAAATAGGACGAGTGTGCGTCCATCGAATGCAGGATGCCCTGCATCGCGGCTTCGAGCAGTTCCTCGCGCGTGACGGATCCACCGTCGAGGTGATTGCCTTGCACGAAGTCGATCAGTCGTCCGACGCGGGCCAGGTCGTCGGCGACGGGTCCGCCGGCGTTCTCGGCCTGGAGTTCGGCCTGACGTTCGCGAGCGCGGCGTAGTTCCGTGTCCTTGTGACGCAGGATCGCGAGTTGCTTCAAGTACGCCTGGGCCAGGCGACCGCGAGGGCCGGCCTCGGTCGAAATGGCCTCCAGTTCGGATTCGACGCCGTCCACTTCGCGCAGGATGCCGAGTCGCGCCAGGCCGAGGGCGCCTTGGGCGCGCAGGTCGGGATCGCTCGACGTGAGGAACTGGTTGAGGATGCGGCGCGGACGGTGGACGCTCTCGCCGAGGGCGATCTCATGCGCCGCGACCGCACACCCGACGCGGGCTTCGGGACCGCGGGCCCCGTCCTCCGCGACCGCGAGCAACAGATCCGTCAGGCTCCGACGCGTCTCGGTCTCCGCGGCGTCGAACCCCGATCCCGCCAGGACGTCCGCCGCAACACCCACCAGGTTCTCGTCGATATTCTCCAGGAGCGGCGTCAGCGCCTTGCCCAGGAGCGCGAGGTCCGCGTCGTCACCGGCCAGTCGCGCGGCGACCAAGAACAGAGTGCCCTGGGGTCCCGCATCGCCACGCCGTAGCAACGTGTCGCACGCCGCGTCGAACGCGACGCCGTCCTCGTCACCCAAGAGGTGCGCGACGGACCGACCGTCGCGCAGGCTCAGCAAGGGGTTGGCGGTGGCTTCCGCCTCGTCCATGCGTGTTTGCAGCAGCGCCTCGAAGTCGTCCTGGGAGACACCCACCAGGGTGCCCCGATCCAAGGCGGGTGCGGCGAGGGCCAGGGCGGCTGGCCCATACGCTCCCGTGCTCAGGACGGTGCCTTGGACGGGCTCCTGGGTGGCGCCGGTCAGGGGCGCGGGAGCGAGGAGCAGCGGGAAGAAGATGTAGGTCGTCAGCATCCGGTTGGCGCTCGATGGAGGTGTGTGGCGGGGGGCTCGATCGGAAAGAGGATCGGGTTTCCGCGGAAAGGGGCCCACGGGGCCGGGCTCAATCTACGATCGACCAAGTCGTCCCCTTGCCCTCAGTACGGATTTCATACCGCGATGTCAGAGTCCCGTGACCCCAACTCCAGCTCCCTGAGCCCATCGAGCCCCTTGAGTCACGTGACCCAGGACTCCAAGGGCAGTCGTGCGGGAATGGTGAACGTCTCTCACAAGTCGGAAACAGCTCGGCGTGCGGTGGCCGAGGCCCGGGTGGAATTCCCCGCGGGGCTGCTGGGACCGATTCTCACGGACGGGGGACCGAAGGGGCCCATCACCGAGGTCGCCCGCGTGGCCGGCATCCAAGCCGCGAAACAGACCGGTCAGCTGATTCCCCTGTGCCATCCCTTGGGGCTGGATTGGGTGGACATCCGCTTCGAGCAGGACGGGGACGACGTTCTGAGGATCGAATGCGAGGCGGTCTGCCAGGGGCGGACCGGGGTCGAGATGGAGGCCATGACCGGAGCCGCCCTGGCCGCGCTGACCGTCTACGACATGACCAAGGCCCTGAACAAGGGCATCCGCCTGAGCGGGGTCCAGCTGCTCGAGAAGTCCGGTGGGAAGTCGGGCCCCTGGACCCGCTGATCGCTGAAATTGGCCCTGGGGTGCCCTGGAGGCAGGTTTTCGCGCGCTTCGTGGTCCACGGCGGGTCGACCGAAGGAGGCCCCCCGGCCACCGTGTTGGCCGGACGGGGATCTCCGAGGGCTGCTGGGGTGGGGCGGCGCGAGAGCCAGCCCACGGCCGCGTCCGAGCCTCCGCCTCGGTCGATCCCCAAGAACCCCGCAGACGATCCCGGGTTCGAATTCCGCTCTCCGGGCGCGTCCGGGCGTCTGGAGGGGGGATCCGGAGCCGCCTGACCGCTATGCTCTGGGGCCGAACGTCCGCTCCTGCGGTGTGGACGTGGCCCGCGATTCTCCCACGACCATCCGGACGCGACTTCCTTGGCGCGACCCCGGATGCCCTCCCCGGACCCCCGACCCTTCCACTCGTGACCACTCCGAATCCCCCCGGCATGGAC
>JAJDEX010000482.1 GCA_029259575.1 Planctomycetota bacterium
TTCGTCGGCTCGACGCGCCGGCCGCGGCAAGGGTGCCCAAGCCGACGACGGTGACGAGGAGGAGGGCGGCCGCAAGCGACGCGGGGCCGCCCAGAAGAAGAGCCCGATGGGCCCGCTCCTGATCACGCTCGGGCTGCTGCTCGTCGTCGGACTCGGAGCCTGGTGGAAATTCGGTTCCTCGACGCAGGCGGAAGCCGGCAACGGGGACGAGACCGTGTCCGATGCGAACACCGGCACGACGCCCGGCGACGAGGCGGACGCGGGCGGCACGACCCCGGCGGACGACGCGACTCCCGAGGCCTCCGATACGGACAACGGCGCGGAAGGCGAGCCCGAGCCCGATCCGGTGCCCGACCCCGTCGAGGCGGAGCCCGCCGAACTGGTCATGGTCACGGATCCGGCCGACCTGAAACGCAATGCGGGCAGCGGCAAGTACTCGATCTCCATCGTCAAGACGAGCCAGACCGATTCCCTCAACGACAAGATCCGCAAGAAGTACCCGGACGCCCTCTACGACGTGAACGATCCGGCGGAGACCGCGATCCAGGACCTCGAGCCGTTCCCGCGCTTCGAAGGAACCACGGACGAGGACTGGGCAACCATCCAACAGAACGTCGCGCTGATGCTCGAGAACTCGGGCCGGGACAGCGATGTCGCGGGCCGCTCGCTCGCCACCGACTTCGACCCGCAGCATGTCGTCCCGGCCATCATCAACGCCATGTTGACGCTCGACTTCCTGGACCCGGCCGGCGCTCGCAACGCCGAATTCTGCCTGCAACGACTCAACGATGTCCTGAAACGCGAATCCGGTTGGACCTACCACGTCGACGAGCCCAACAAGGCCGCCATCATGAACCGGCGCATCGTGGAACAGTTCTACAGCGTCTGGAGCCGCGTCCTCTCCGGCGAGAAGGAATGGCTCGACTGGTACGATGGCGGCAAGAGCAAGGGCAAGACCCAGAACGCCGAGCGCGAGTCGACCGACGAGCTCGGCGGCTGATCGCTCCCAGGACTCGGAGACGCCCAGGCGGCTCCGTCAGCACCAACGAGAACGGGCGGCCTGCACGAGGCCGCCCGTTCTCGTTGGTGTCAGCTCGAGCTCAGGGACCGACGACCGGGGTCAACCGATCCTGGTCGAACTCCAGAGGTCCAGCCGGTGCGGGCAACGGCATCCCCTGCACGCCGGCGATCCCGCCGCGCCGCGGATCGCTCATGCCCGTGGGCTCACCGTTCCCATCGACGTGGATGGCCTGCACCGAAGCGAAGCGTCCGTCCGCGACGAGTTGCATCACGTGGCCGTGCCGGTTCTGCAGCGCGCTGAGCAACTCCCCCGGCCAGCCACCTTCGAAACGCGTCCGGGACGGGCTCCATTGCTGATGCAGTCGCGGTGCACGCACGGCGTCGGTCAAGGATTGATCGTAGGCGAGCACGCGCAGCAGGACCTGGGTCACGGCGGTGATGATGCGCGGGCCACCGGGAGCGCCCAGGACCATGGTGACGCCGCGGCCCCCTTCCCGGACGACGGTCGGTGTCATCGAGGACAGCGGACGTCGACCTGGAGCCAGCTGGTTCGCAGCTCCCCCCACGAGTCCGTAGAGGTTGGGCTCGCCGGCCAGGATCGAGAAATCGTCCAACTCGTTGTTCAGCAGGAAGCCTCCGCCCTCGACCATGATGCCGCTACCGAACGAAGCGTTCAGCGTCGTGGTCAAGCTGACCGCGTTGCCCTCGTCGTCGAGCACCGAGAGATGGGTGGTCTCCTGCGACTCGGGCGGCGGGGGCGCGACCCAGGCGGCCACGTCGGGAGCGGCGCGCTCGCCGATGGACACGCGCCGTTCGGCGATCCAGGTCGGGGACAGCAGGTCGTCCGTCGGGACCTGGACGAATCCAGGATCCCCCAGGTGCATCGCCCGGTCCGCGAATGCCCGTCGCAACGCTTCGATCCACCAGTGCGCGGCGGTGGCCGACACGCCCGCGGCATCGACGGCCGGGTCGAGCCCCAACGCCGCCGCTTGGAGCGCGCGCTCACGTTCGGCGTCGAGCGGGAAGCCGTCCAAGACGGAGAGCACCTGCAGCAGCACGATGCCGCCCGAGCTGGGAGGCCCCGCGGTGATCACCTGGTTCCCACGGAACCAACCCTGCAAGGGCTGCCGCGCGACCACCTGGTAGTCCTGAAGGTCGGCGGCGGACATCAACGCGTCCCCGGCGAGGTTCCCCATCAACGCGTCTACGGTCCGCATCGTCGACAGAATGTTGCTCGCGGTGCGGCCTCGATAGAACGCGCGAGGACCGCCGCGCACGTACGCATCGAGAGTGTTCGCCAGATCGGTCTGCACCAGCAAGTCACCGGGAGCGAGCGGCTCGCCGCCCGGATAGAAGGTCTCGCGCGCGGTCCGGAAGGAGGTCAGCCGCGACCGCGCACTCTCCTCGCGCAGGTCGCTCGCGAGCCAGGGATCCACGCGGAAACCATCGCGCGCCAGTCCGACGGCAGCGCGACCGAGTTCCTCGAACGAGAAGCGGCCCGAGCCGTGCCGGCGGAAGAGTTCGAACAGTCCAGCGGGAGAGCCCGGGACGCCGACGGCGAGCGGACTGCGGATCGATCGCGTCGGATCGAAGCGGCCTTCCTCGTCCAGGTAGAGGTCCGCGACGTAACCCGTCGGCGCAACCTCGCGAAAGTCCAGGACCTCGGAATCGCCATGATGCGGTGCGAAGAGGGCGAATCCGCCCCCACCCAGGTTGCCGGCCTGCGGGTAGACCACCGCGAGGACGAGCGCGGTGGCCACGGCCGCGTCCGCCGCATTGCCACCCGCGTCCAGGATCGACAGTCCGGCCGCCACGGCCAAGGGGTGCTCGGCCACGACGGCTCCGCGTTGGGGCGGCGCGTCCGGCGGTCGCAGGCTCGAGCCCGGATTCCGACAGCCGGACAAGGCCATCAGAACCGTCGCGCACGTGGCGATGACGCGGCCGGGTCGGCCATGAGGAACGAAGCGCACGCGCCTCAAGCTCCGTCGTTCTCGTCCATCTCCTGGACCTTCACACCACGTTCGCGCAAGTACGCGACCGACTTGGCGATCGCCTCCGGATCTCCCTCGATCTCGACCGCGACCAACGCCAACGCGTCGGTGATGCTCGCCGCGCGAATGTTCGGCACGACGCCGAACTCCTCGCCC